>CADDZL010000085.1 GCA_902812335.1 Chloroflexota bacterium
CTCCGGCGCAATTTACGAGCGCAAATACCTGCTGGGGACTTCGGTCGCACGACCGCTGATCGCCAAGCATCAGGTGCAGGTGGCCGAGCAGGAGGGTGCGGATGCCCTCGCACACGGCTGCACCGGTAAGGGCAACGATCAGGTGCGGTTTGAGCTGACCTACACCGCCCTCAACCCGCGTCTCAAAATCATTGCCCCCTGGCGTGAGTGGGACATCCGCTCCCGTGAAGATGCCCAGGCTTATCTGCTCGCCCGCAATCTGCCGGTGCCCGGCAGCAGCGGCCCATCCCTCTATAGCCGCGACCGCAACCTCTGGCACCTGTCGCACGAAGGCGGCCCGCTGGAGGATGTGGACCGCCCGCCCGAAGCTTCACTCCTTCAGCTCTCCGTCTGGCCTGAGCAAGCACCCGATCGGCCGGAAGAGATCGAGATCGCTTTCGAGGCCGGCAAGCCGGTGGCGCTGAACGGCCAGGCGCTTTCTCCCGCCAAACTGGTCGAAACGCTCAATCAGATCGGCGGACGACACGGGATCGGACAGGTGGACATGGTGGAGAACCGCCTGGTGGGGATGAAATCGCGCGGCATATACGAGACGCCCGGCGGCACGATCCTGTATGCGGCTCACCAGGAACTGGAATCCATCACCCTCGATCGGGATACGCTGCACTACAAAGACCTGGTGGCACAACGCTATGCGGAACTGGTGTACTTCGGCCAGTGGTTCACACCGCTGCGCCAGGCGATGGACGCCTTTTTCGCCGAAACGCAGAAGCCGGTCACCGGCACGGTGCGGCTCAAGCTCTATAAAGGCAACCTGATCGTCACCGGCCGCTCCAGCCCCTATAGCCTGTACCGCGAGGATTTTGCCACCTTCGGCTACTCCGAGGTCTACAGCCACAGCGACGCGGCCGGCTTCATCCGCCTGTTTGGGCTGCCGCTCAAGATTCACGCTTTCATCGAACGCGGTGGCGAGGGTGTGCCACCGGTAGCCCCGCAGCAGGTGGTGCGAGACTGATGAAACTGTGGGCTGGCCGTCTGAGCGGTTCGCTTGATCCGGTGGTGGCGCAGTTGAACGCATCGCTGCCCTTCGACCGGCGCCTGGCGCGACAGGATGTGCGTGGCAGCATCGCCTGGGCCCGCGCACTGGCCCGCGCCGGCGTGCTGACCCCGGCCGAGGCCGATGAAATTGTGAGTGGGCTGGAAGAGATCGGGCGCGAATTTGAGAGCGGCCAGTTTGTCTTCGTGGAGAGCGATGAGGACATCCACACCGCCGTGGAACGACGGCTGACCGAGCGCATCGGCCCGCTGGCGGGCAAACTGCACACGGGCCGCAGCCGCAACGATCAGGTGGCGACGGACTTCCGGCTGTGGGTGCTCGAAGCTGTGGACCAGGCCGATGCGCGCTTGCGCGCATTGCAGGCCGCGCTGATCGCGCGCGCGGAGAAAGACTGGAGCGTCGTTCTGCCCGGCTACACACACCTGCAGCGGGCACAGCCGATCCTGCTCAGCCATTGGTGGCTGGCGCACTTTTGGGCGTTCCAGCGCGACCGCGAGCGTCTGCATGATCTGGGTCGCCGCAGCCGGGTGATGCCTCTGGGCAGTGGAGCGTTGGCCGGCACGGCCTTTGCGATCGATCGCGCTGCGCTGGCCCGCGACCTGGGGTTTGACTCGCCCTCGCCCAACAGCCTGGACGCGGTTTCCGACCGTGACTTTGCCGCCGAGTTTCTCTTCTGCGCCACACTGATCGGGCTGCACCTCAGCCGCCTGGCCGAGGCGCTGATCCTCTATGCCACCGCTGAGTTCGGCTTTGTCGAACTGGATGAGGCCTATTCCACCGGCTCCAGCCTGATGCCGCAGAAAAAGAACCCCGACCCCCTGGAACTGGTGCGGGCCAAAAGCGGGAAACTGATCGGGCTGTTGAGCGGGCTACTGGCTATGTTGAAGGCCCTGCCGTCAGCTTACGACAAGGACTTGCAGGAAGACAAACCCCCCGTCTTTGAGGCTGCCGATACGCTGGAACTGGTACTGCCGGTGATGACCGGTGCGATTGCGACGCTCAAGGTCTACACCGACCGGATGCGCGCCGCCGTGGATGCTCAAATGCTGGCGACCGATCTGGCCGATTACCTAGTCGAGCGCGGCGTGCCCTTCCGCGAGGCGCACCGGGCCGTCGGCCAGGCGGTAAGCCGGGCGGAGGCCCTGGGGGTGGCTCTACCCCAACTCCCGCTGGCCGAGTATCAGGCGATTCAGCCTGCCTTCGGCCCTGACCTCTTCCAGGTCTTTGAGCCGGACCGCGCCCTCCAGCGGCGCGCTGCCACAGGTGGCACTGCGCCGCAGGCCGTTCGCGAGCAACTCGACCTGGCGAAGGCGGCGATCAGGAGCCGCTAGGGGCAACCCTTGTGGTTGCCCGCAATCAGCTATCAGAAATCAAAGAGGTGAACGATGAACGCACAATGCCCTGAATGTGAAGGTGAAGTCCCTGTAGAAAGTGGCGTGCTGCTGGGCGAGATCCTGGTCTGTCCCGACTGTGGGGCCGAACTCGAAGTCACCACCCTCAGCCCCCTGACCCTGGCCCTCGCCCCTCGCGAGGAGGAGGATTGGGGAGAATGAAAAATCGGTCTGCGCGGGCGGCTGATGCCGATGACTGAGACCCTCGAACTTGAAGCCAGATATTCTTCGGGCGTCTACGTCAAGCGCCCCGTGACCATCGTGCGCGGCGAGGGCGCACTCTTATGGGATGAGCAGGGCCGCCAATACGTTGATTGCGTCGGCGGCCAGGGAACCGCCAACCTGGGCCATGCCAACCCGGCGGTGACCGCAGCCCTGACAACCCAGGCGCAGCGGTTGATCGCGTGTCCTGAGATCTTCCCCAATGATCAGCGAGCTGCGCTGATGGCCCGCCTGAGCCAGTTGACCGGCCTGCCGCGGGTCTTTCTGTGCAATTCTGGCGCCGAGTCGGTGGAGGCGGCCATCAAGTTTGCCCGCGCAGCCACCGGCCGCCCTGAAATCATCGCCGCCAGGCGCGGTTTCCACGGGCGCACGTTGGGCGCGCTTTCGGCCACCTGGAACCAGGCTTACCGCGAGCCGTTCGAGCCTCTGGTGCCGGGCTTCCGCCACGTCCCATATAACCATCTGGAGGCGTTGAGCCAGGCCATCAACGAGAACACGGCTGCCGTCATCCTGGAGGCGGTCCAAGGAGAGGGAGGGGTACACCCCGGCAAGCCGGAATACCTGCAAGGCGCGGCCCGCCTCTGCCAGGAACGGGGAGCGCTGTTCATCCTGGACGAGGTGCAAACCGGTTTTGGTCGCACCGGCAGGATGTTTGCCTTTCAACATTACGACCTGCGGCCCGATCTGCTCTGCCTGGCCAAGTCCATCGCGGGCGGGGTGCCGATGGGCGCCACCCTGATCGGCGAGCGGGTCGGGACGCTGCCAGCGCACATCCACGGCTCGACGTTCGGGGGCAACCCGCTGGCCTGTGCCGCAGCGCTGGCCACACTGAGCGAGCTGGAGCGGCTTGACCTGCCGCGTCGCGCTGCCGAAAACGGCGCGTACTTTTTGGCACAATTGCGCCAGGTGCGTTCTCCGCTCATCCGCGAGGTGCGCGGGGTAGGATTGCTGGTGGGCGTAGAGTTGCGCAGAAAAGCGGCGCCGTTCTTGCAGATGTTGATGGAACGGGGCGTGCTGGCGCTTTCGGCGGGGATGAACGTCATCCGCTTCCTGCCGCCGCTGGTGATCAGCCGGGAACAACTGGACTGTGTCGTCGCTACGCTAACACAAGTTCTCGCGGAACCCGTCGCTGAACAGGAAACCGTACCTGCATGAGCACCGGTATCCCTGCCTCCCTGTTGGGGAATGGGGTTCTACTCGTCACTTGAGTTGACGCATGGTTGAAAAGCTCATCGTTAGTCTGCCTGAACTGGCGCTATCCGACGTGCCTCGCGCCGGGGGCAAGGCGGCCTGCCTGGGAGAACTGATACGGGCCGGACTGCCCGTCCCGCCCGGCTTCTGCATCACCGCCCCAGCCTATCGGCGGTTTGTCGCCCATGCCGGCCTGGCTGAGAGAATAGAGGCGCTCCTGGCGAAGGCTCCGCCCTCGGAGCCTGACGTCCTGGAGAAGGTCGTGCAGGAAGTCCGCTCCTCCTTCGTCGCAGCCGCCATACCGGTGGAAGTGTCTCAGGCCATTGAGCGCGCTTATCGCCAAATGGGCGCACCGGCCGTAGCCGTACGTTCGTCAGCCACAGCCGAGGACCGGCCAGAGGCCAGCTTCGCAGGCCAGCACGAAACCTTCCTGAACGTCAACGGCCTGGCCGGGGTCCTCCGTCACGTTCAGCTCTGTTGGGCCTCCCTCTGGACAGCACGAGCCATCCACTACCGGCATCGCTTGGGCATCAACCCCCATAGTGCAGCAATGGCAGTGGTGGTGCAGGAGCTCGTCTCTGCTGAGGTCGCCGGTGTGATGTTTACCGTCAACCCCGGCACAGGTGACCGGACCGAGGCCGTGATCAATGCCAGCTTCGGCTTAGGCGAGCCTATCGTGTCCGGTCTGGTTACCCCCGACACCTACATTGTGGACAAAGCGACCCTTTCCACAAAGCAGGTCAGCTTGGGCGCAAAGGAAGTGATGGTCGTTCCAGTGGAAGGTGGGGGCACAGCGCCGATGGCCCGCCCGGAGGGCCGCCGGGGGGAGAGGGCGCTGGACGAGCCGATGGTGCGCCAGGTGGCTGCCCTCGGGCTGCGGGCGGAAGCGCACTTCGGCCGACCACAGGACATCGAGTGGGCCTGCGCTGGCGGAAAATGTGTCCTCCTTCAGTCACGACCGGTGACGGCCGTATAGCGCCAGCCCGGCGAGCGCCCATCGAGTGGCAGATATGGCCCAGGCGATTGTGCCGGGGCGGGAGGTGGGGTTGGGTCACTCAAGCGCCGGCTGCGGCAAAAGTGTAGAGCGCATTAGCCAGCACCATCAACTATGGGTGCGCTTCTAGCGTGATGACCCGGACAAAGGAGATAGTGACCGATTATTCCCATATCGCTCGCAGAATCACCGCTGCCCTCTTCGTTGCCCAGAGTCTGGGATCGGCAGCGTTTATCGCTACGGTGGCGGTCAATTCTATCACTGGCGCGAAGCTGAGTAGGCAGCCGGCCTGGGCAGGTGTGCCCACAGGTGTCTATGCGGTTCGTCTCTGTTGGCCGATGAACTCTCGCCGGCCGAGCGGGCTAAGACCCAGGGCTTCAACGATCTGCTGATCGGGCTGGTCGCGGCGGTGGGGAGCCTGGGGAGCGGCCTGGTGTTTGCGGCGGTGGGCTATGGGGCGATGGGGTTGGTGGGCGCTGCGGCTGGCCTGATTCCGCTGGGGCTGGCGTTCTGGTGGCAGATGAGCCGCCCGGCACCGGTGGCCACCGCCCCTGGGGCAGCTCCCCGTAGGCTGAAGCGCTGGCTTTCGCTGCTGCTCGCAATTTCTACTGGCCAGCTACAAATAGGACGGGTCCCTCTACGCAGTCGTAGAGGGACCCGTTTTGGCTTGATCGAGGGAACTCAGCTATAGCTTGAGCTGCACTGGCTATGCCGCAGGATTGCTACAAACGCGGAGAACTGCAGAGAAACCCTAGTCGCTCTTCTCTGCATCCTGTGCGCCTCTGCGGTGAGCGGTGTATAAGATGAATTGCAGAAGCCGATCAGCCCACGGTGCCGTGGCCGTTGTGGCTATCAGCGGCGGCCAGTTCGGCGAAAGTTGTCCGCGCCAGTACGTTCTTCAACGCCTCCTGGGCTTGAGCCCAGGCATCGTGAACCGGACAGGTGCTGTCTAGCGGGCATGCCCCGGCATGCACCAGACAGCGGTTCAGGGTAATCGTCCCCTCCAACGCTTCAACGACCTCGAGCAGCGTAATCTGCTCCGGTGGGCGGGAGAGCATAACGCCGCCCCGCGCCCCGCGCCGTGTGTCAACCAGTCCCGCCACTGCGAGTTGGGAGATGATCTTCCCCAGGAATGCATTCGGGATGTGTTGGCGCTGGGCGATCTCATGGGCCGGGCTGGAAGTGCCTGCCGGCTGGTTAGCCAGGTCGAGGATCACGCGAACACCGTAGTCTCCGCGGCGGCTCAGTTGCATGGTTTACCTCCTAATAGGACACGACCCGTCGCAATATCATCCCTATGCTAACCCAGCCCGGCTATCCGAACTAGTGATAATTGTCACCTTCTGGGGGTGACAAATAGCATCCCTTATCATCTTAACCGATGACAATAGTCGTCTATATCAGACGCACCCGACACAACTCCTGGCGTGCCTCTCCTCGGCCAGCGGGCACAGGGTGGGCACAGCGGGAATTCGACCGGCGACCACGTATTGCCGCTGAAGTCAGTTTCGCTCGCGCCAACGCGCGACGAGTTCGGGCTTGAGTCTCAGGAAGGTCGCAGCCTGCGCCTGCACCACCCGCTGTTCGAACTCCGCCGAGTCCATGCCGCTGGCCTCCTTGACCAGCCCCGCCGTGCGCCCGTAATAGAGCGGGACCAGCGCGGCGATGACCTGCTCTGCTGCCAATGCACCTGCGTTGCAGGCGAGGGCGAAATCGAACACGGCACGCGCCCAGGTTTCGGCCGGGAAGGCGAAAGACGCCTCATCGTAGGTGGCAATGCGGTTGAGTGTAGCCAGGTGCTCTGCGCCGAGCACCCGGCTCAATATACCGGCATGGTCGCGCAAGCCATCACGCAGCCTGGCGATCAGGGCCGACAGATTCACCGGCACCGCTTCAGGCTCGCCTTGCGGCAGTTCACCGATGAGCGGCGCGGGCTGCACAGTCTGAACGGCGCGCCAACGATCGGCATAGCGCTGCATCAGCGCAAACAGCGTGCCCACCACCTGGCTGAACATCGGGCCGAGCGAGGCCGCCGGGTCTTTGGCGTCGTGGATCTTGAGCCCCAGGCCCGCCTGCCCCACTTTGAACCCCTCGGCAATCGCTGTCGTCGTCATCCAGATGTCTATGCCATAGCGGGCCACATCGGTATGCCATACGTCCTGAGCCAGCCACCAGCGGGCCAGATCGCCGGAGAAACCGAAGTCACCACCGATAGGCTGGCGCACATCCAGGCCATACAACATGCGCGTCATCGGATAGGTGATGTTGTTGGTGATGGTGCCATCGTGCTTGTGGCGTGTATAAAGCGGCGCGACGTAATCGAACCCCGCGCGCAAAACCGGCCCGCCCAGCCGATCAATCCACTCCGGCGTGATGCTGCGCAAGTCGCTATCCACCACGACGCAGGCTTTGGCATGCAATGCCGCCACGATCTCAAAGACGGCGCGAAAGGCGCTGCCCTTACCCGCGGGGCCCTGATACTGTGTCGTCAATACCTGCACGCCTTGTGGTACGAGTGTGTTACGGATGACGTCCTGCGTCCCATCCGGGCTGCCGCCGTCCGAGTTGACGATGGCGCTTCTCAGTCCGGGGAAGTATTTCGCCAGCCCGGTACCGGCCATCCTGACCACGTAACCAATGGTCCCCGCGTTCTGATAAGATGGGATGGCGACGATCACATCGGCCGAACGCACCTGTTCGATCCAGGCGCGCGCATCGTTGCGTAAGGCAGTCAATTCAGTGTTCCTTCCAGGACAATCTCTTGCCAGGCGCCGTTTGGGGGCATCAGGCGACGCAGGTGCTCCAACCCCAGCCCTGCCGAGCGGCACAACACCACCGCAATGGGTAATTCGTGCGAAACCACGCCGATGCGTTGGGCAGGGTGGCGCGCGATGATTTCGTTGACCGCTTCCAGAACCCGCGCGGCCAGTGTCGGGATGTCTTCGCCCCCTGGTGGGTGCACGGAAAGGGGGGCCTCGTGCCAGCGCCGAAACTCAGCGGGATATTGCGCCTCAATTTCGGCCGAGAGCATCCCTTGCCACCTGCCCAGGTGGATCTCACGCAGGCGCGGCTCCGGGATGATCGTCAGCCCCAACTCCGCAGCGATCACCTGAGCCGTTTCCAGCGCCCGACGGAGGTCGCTGCTATATAAGGCTGCCAGCCCCAACTGACGTTGCGCCGCCGCAGCCAGGCGGGCCTGTCCCCGGCCGCGCTCATTCAGCGGCGGGTCGGCCTGCCCCTGCCAGCGCCCCTCTGCATTCCAGTCCGTCTGCCCGTGCCGAATCAGCACCAGCGTGGTCATCTACCCTCTGTGGTCGGCCGTCACGGCAGCTTGCGTGCGCGGCGATAGGCCGGGACGGTGATCATCGGCGGGCGTTCCACGTCGGCGATCTGCTCCACATTCAAAAAGAACCGCCCCGGCTCGTACCGGATCAACTTCATGCTGCGATGGATGTCTTCCAGCAGTTTCACTTTGTTGCGTGCTTCCAGCCGCGCCACGAACACCTGGATGATAGCAAAGGCCATCCGGCTGAGGTTGACCAGCGGCTGGTTAAGATGGATACGCTCCTGCAGGTCCACTTGAGCGATCGCCCGTAAGCCAAAACGCTCCAGCATATCAATCAACAAGCCGGTCTCGACGCCGTAGCCGCTGAAAAAGGGCAATTGCTCCAGGGCCTGGCGCCGCCCGGCATACTCACCCGAAAGCGGCTGCACCAGGCCCGAAAGCTCCGGGAAGAACAGGTTGAGTAACGGTCGCGCCACCAACTCGGTCACGCGGCCGCCGCCTCCGGCGACCAACACCCCGTCTATTCGGGTAGGGCGGCGATAGAAGCCTTTGACATACTGGATGGTGTCCCAACACAAAAGCGGACCCAGCAGGCCGTAAACAAAGCGCGGGTGGATGTTGACGATGTCAGTGTCTACCCAGGCGACGATGTCGCCACGGGTGACGTACAGGCTCTTCCACAACGCCTCGCCTTTGCCGGCGAGACTGCCCACCTTGTCGCTCAGCACCTGTTGATGGATATAGACCGGGATGCCCAGGCTGGCCGCGATCTGGCGCGTGTCGTCGGTCGAGTTGGAATCTACCAGCACGATCTCGTCCAGCAAGGGCACGTCATCCATCAGGGCCTGCTTAAGCGTGGTGATGACATTGCCGATCGTTGCGGCCTCGTTGAGCGCCGGCAGGGCCAGGCTGATGCTGTGGCCACGCTCCTGCTTCCAGCGCAGCAATTGCTCCAGGTCGGCGAACTCATCGCTGTGGAAGGTGTTGCTGGCAAACCACCGGTCTACGATGTCAGAGGGGTCAGGTGCGGGGGCTGACGCCGCCGGCACCGGCTCACCCGGCAGCGTCAAGGCCGCCAGATGATGCGCTCGCACCAGCAGGACTATCTGGTCGGTCTGGGCGAGCACCTGTCCGGCGACAGGACCCAGCGCCAGCCCGCCGTCGGGCAAATCCCGTATGGTAGCGCCCATGACGATGGCTTGATGCTCGCGCGCCTCGCGCACAATGCCGGGGGCCGGTTCACCTACCAGGCGAATGATACGGGTGATGAACGGCTCGCGCTGGCGCAGGCCGGCCAGTTCGGGCATGACGCCGTGCGGACCGGAGACATGTAACAACGTGATTTCGCCATTGGAGATGCGGGCCAATGCGCCGGCTACGTGCAGCGCCAGGTCGGCGTGCGGGCCGCCGCGCAACGGCAGCAGAATACGCCGGCACGTCGTCACGTTGCACCCGCGCACCAGCACCAGATCACAGGGGGCTTGCGAAAGCACCTGGTCCACAGCTACGCTGAGCACCGGCTGGTCTGGCCCATCCCAGGGGACCAGCAACAGGTCAACGGGCGTTTTAGCCAGTTCGGCCAACACTTCGGCCCACACCTTATGCGCCACGCGCACGCGCGGCCTGATGACGATAGGCCAATCTGGGAAGTGTGCTGCCATATAGGCCATCGCCTGGCGAGAGGTTTGCGCCGGCAACGCGCCCTCACTAATGGAGTGCCCCTCCGGCACAATCACGATGCCCATCAGCACGATCTCGCCGTCCCTTTCAGGCAGGAGCGCACCGGCCAGCTTCACCAGGTCGTCCACGCAATCCTGCGGACGTAGCGGTAAGAGCACGCGGTAGGTAGCCGCCGGGTTGATGCGATGGCGGGCTATGGGATCACCCCCCTTCCAGCAGCGGAATGATCCTGCACCGAACAATCGCCTCCCACAAGTAACTACCCAGCACGCGACGGCGCAAAATGTGGGCCGGGTTGGTGTTCAGGCTATGCCGGATCAGCGCAGCCACATCGGCGGGGTCAGCATCTGGCGGAAACAGATGCACTTCGTTCCGCCCGGTTTCCCGTAAGGGTGGGATATCGCTGCCAAAGACCGGCAGGCGCGCCAGTCCCGCTTCCAACACAGGGATACCGAAGCCCTCCTGTGTGCTGGGAAACAGCAACGCATCAGCCAGTTGATACAGGTCGGCCATCGTGCCGTCATCGGGTGTAACGCCAAGCTCGTAAAGAAAGTGCGCCGCGTTTTCCAGCTCCAGCTCGCGTCGCAGGTCAAGCAGGTTTTGCAGATAAGCGGCATTAGCGGGGTTGTGGGGGCCGGGCGGGCCGGTGACGATGAGATGAGCATCGTGCGCGGTCAAGTCCCGCAGTGCGGCCAGGATGCGCAGCGCCATTTCCACGTTCTTGCGTCGGGTCAGCCGCACCGGCAGCAGTAAGAGCAGGTCGGCCCTCAACAGATCCAGCTCATTCACCAGGCGACGCGTGGTCTCCGTCCAGCGGAAGAAGCGCGCTGCATCCACACCGGCAGGGACGACGGCGATGTGTTCCGGCGGCATGTCATACAGGGCGGCCAGCCGCGCCTGTTGCGCCGCCGATACCGTGACGTGCCTGACGCCGGGCCAGGGTGTGCGCAGCAAGTCCCATGGATACCCGGCGTGTAGATCAGCCTTATAGCGAGGGTTATCCCAGGCCAGATCGTGATGCCAGGCCAGGACGGTGGACGGCCCAGCCACCTCTCTACCTCCTCGTCGTCTGATCAGCTCATACAGCGCGGCCGTGAGAGGCAGGTTCTTATGAAGGGTGAAGATGTTATGGGCGATGAGCACGTCCACGCCGGCGAGTGCGTCAGAGAGAAGCGACACGAGCCGGTCGCGCAGACGGCTGAAATCCGCTGTCACCTCGCCCCGGTCCAGTTGTCGCTTAACCGCCAGCACGTCAGGGTGGCGGCTGCCGAACTCGGGCACGACGATCAGCTCGACATGCGGATCGAACTGCGCCCCTGTCCCGCTGAGCACGCGCACGGTGTAACCGGCGCAGGTCAGTTCGAGCGCATGATAGTACAGGGTCTGTTCTACCCCTCCCACGGTGGGCGGAGCGGCATAGTGCAGCATTGCCACAGCCCGCCCTGAACGAAGTGAAGGGGAAGGGGAAGGGTTCATTTGAGTTCGCCCCGCGAAGCCCGGATCGCCAGGTCAATGAAGATGGCTGCCGACCAGCCAAACAGGGGCGCTGCCTGAGTCGGCGGCTGGCCGGTGATCGGGTGGTAATACTCACGGAAGTCGTCGTGTGCCATCAGCAGCGCCAGTGTCCGGTCGCGCAGTGCCCGCGCCAGGTCGGTGTAGCCGGTCCGGGCGAGCCCTTCGATGAACAGGTAGTTGATGTTGACCCAGGTGGGCCCGCGCCACATCTGCTCCGGGTTATGCTTAGGGTCGTTCAGTGCGACCGTCGGCAGGGGGTAGGGTGACCAGAACTCCGCCGGGTTGCGCAGATGGGCCACTAACCGGTCGGCCAGCCGTCGGGGCAGGCGGCCGGTCAGAAGCGGGTACAGATTGAAGGGCGTCAGCACACGGATCGGCTGGTGAGCGCGTTGCGCCCAGAACACGCCGGCCGGCTCGTCCCAGAAATGGTCAACCATGCGTCGCCCCAGGTCATCGGCCTGCCTTGCCCAGGCCTCGGCGTCGTCAGTCAGGCTGAGAATGCGGGCGATCTCGGCCGTGCTCTCCAGTTGCAACACCAGATAGGTATTCAGGTCGGGTGACTCGACCGGCATCCCCTCGTCCCATAAGGGGCTATCGTCCAGCCCCGACGAATAAGGGTGGTTGTACTGAACGATACCGTCGCCATCGTCGTCGTTATGGCCGAACCACCAGCGGTTCCAGCGCACCAGCGGTTCATAGACCTCGTCGAGGAAGTCGCGATTGCCGCTGGTGCGGTACAGCCGGAGCGCGGTCCAGGCGATCAGGGGGGGCTTGGTGACGGCGGCCGAGACGGGCGTGTCCATGTGGACGACAATACCCTCGTCATGGACGGCGTCGGGGATCATGCCGTCCTCGAGCTGGTGGTCGAGGAGGACGCGGAGTTGGTCCTCGGCCAGGCGCGTGTCCACGTAGCGATAGGCCAGCGCGTGAAAGAAGGCATCCCACTGCCACACGCCGACATAGTGAATGATGGAGGGGGTCATCGCCTCGCGGGTGAGATAGTAACGTGAGCTGATCAACCCGCTGCGCATGACCAACCAGGCGTAGTAGTAAGCGCGCTCGTAATCGGGGGTGACGGGCGGCGCAGCGGCGAACCAGTCGTGCCAGCGCCGGGCAGCAGCTTCAAAGACCGGGCCGGGCGGGGGCACGGCCCGGTTGAACCCCAGGCGTGGCGTGACATTGAGTACCAGCCCGGCCCCCGGCTCGGCGCGCACAGTCAGAGCGACCTGGAGGTGTTCTGAGCCGATGGGGCGGATTTCATTGGAAAGGATGCGGGCGTTGGTGGTATAAGCAATATTGCGCACGCCGCGCAATTCACCGCCCCGCCGGTCGGCCCGGCCCCGCCCGGCGAAGTCGGCCTATCCTTTACCGCCTTCGCCGGGCGGCAGGGCGATGTAGAG
>CADDZL010000086.1 GCA_902812335.1 Chloroflexota bacterium
GAGCAGGCCCGGGCCAATACCGGCTGGCCCCTGCGGACCGCGCCCGACCTGCGCCCGACCGAGACGCCTACCCCCCAGGAGCTGCGCCTGCTGCGTGAGGAACTCGACCCGGAACGCATCTACTTGAAGGGGTAGCTCTGGAGACACACGAAGTATTCAAAGAGGCTCTGCTGCATGTAACCGGCCCGGCCTTTGAAGCCGCCGCTTACACACTTGCCACCGACGCCCTCCACGAGGCCGCCGGCCTGTTCCGGTTTCACCACCCACTCGGCGAAGGCTGGTACGCCTTCATCGAGTTCCAGCTCCTGCTCTACCGCGACACGCCCACGTCGCGCTTTCGCGTTAACCTGGTCCGCAGCCGCGGCTTGAGCCCCCAGGCCGGACGCGGCGAACCGCGCTACCTGAACGCGCCGCTGGCGCGGGTACTGTGGCACGTCTACGGCCTGCGCACCTACCCCGACCCAGAGTACTGGTGGGAGTTCACCAGCCATACCGAACTGGTCCAGGCGCTGGCCGACGCCGGGCGCAACGCGCTGACCTATGGCCGGGTCTGGCTCGAAGACCCCGAGAGCATATTTCCTCAGGTTCCGTAGGGCCCGCTCCGACCAGGCCGAGCCCGACGAAGCATCTGCGGCGCTACCCAATCGCGACAGGAGTGGACTATAATAATCGGCGGAGAGGGTCTTGATGAATCAGGAGACACAGACAAAACTCGAATCGCTCAGGCGACGGATGACCGAACTGCAAAGCGTTGTGGTCGCCTTTTCGGGCGGTGTGGACAGCAGCTTCGTGCTGAAGATGGCACACGATTGCCTTGGCCCTAGAGCCGTAGCCGTCACCGCCGTTTCACCCAGTCTGGCCACGGGCGAACTGGACGAGGCGCGGGCTATAGCCGCCCACATCGGGGCACGGCACGAGGTCATCGAGAGCCACGAGGTCGAGGACCCACGCTACCGGGCGAACACGCCAGCCCGCTGCTACTTCTGCAAGACCGAAGTATACGCCCAACTCCGCGCCTGGGCCCAGGTGCACGGCTTCAAACATGTGATTGACGGGTTGAACCTGGACGATCTGTCCGACCGGCGGCCGGGCCGGCAGGCGGCGGCTGAACAGGGCGTGCTCAGCCCCCTGGCCGAGGCCGGCCTATCCAAAGCCGAGGTCCGCGAGCTATCCAAAGACATGGGCCTGCCCACCTGGGACAAGCCGGCCCTGGCCTGTCTCTCCTCGCGCATCCCCTATGGGACGACGATCAGTGTGGAGGCTCTGACACAAATTGACCGGGCTGAGATGGTTCTGCGCCGGCTGGGCATCCGCCAGGTGCGCGTGCGCCATCACGGCGATATCGCCCGCCTGGAAGTCGAACCCGCCGATTTCGGGCGTGTCCTGGAACAGCGCGAGGTCATTGCCTCGCATCTGCACGATCTGGGCTACACCTACGTCGCGCTCGACCTGCAGGGCTATCGCACCGGCAGCCTGAATGCGCCCCTCACCCCCAGCGCCTCTGCCCGGGCTCGGGGCGGGGGAGAAGGGAGTGACGTGAGGGAGCGGCGCGAGGGACAGCCCCTATGAACGCGGACCGATTGCGCCATCTGCTGATCGAGGTGCGGGAGGGGAGACGGAGCCTCGATGAGGCGCTCACCGCGCTGAAGGCCTGGCCCTACGAAGACCTGGGCTATGCCCGCCTGGACCACCATCGGACGTTGCGCAAAGGATTTCCGGAGGTCGTCTTCTGCGAAGGCAAGACCCCGCAGCAGGCGGCCGAGATCATCGCACGCCTGGCGCAGGTCAATGAGCGCGTGATGGGCACGCGGGCCTCGCGTGATGTGTATGAGGCCATTCGCGCCCTGTCGCCGCAGGCGCACTACTATGAAAGCGCACGTATCGTCCTGGTACAAGGCGAGCCCTCACCCCCTTCTCCCCCTCTCCCTAACCAGGCTGAAGCCCGGTACTGGGAGGAGAGGGGGGTGGGGAGTGAGGACGAAAACGGCTATGTCGTTGTCGCCAGCGGCGGCACAGCCGACATCCCGGTGGCCGAAGAGGCCGCCGTCACCGCTGAAATCCTCGGCCTGATCGTGAAGCGTGAATACGACGTGGGCGTGGCCGGTCTGCATCGCCTGGTTGACCGGCTTGAGACCTTGCAAGCCGCGCGCGTCATCATCGCCGTCGCTGGCATGGATGGCGTGCTCCCCAGTGTCATCGCCGGCCTGGTCGCCTGCCCCGTGATCGCCGTGCCGACCAGCATCGGCTACGGCACCGGCCTGGGCGGTATCGCCGCCCTATTGACCATGCTCAACGCGTGTGCGCCGGGGATCGCCTGCGTGAACATTGATAATGGCTTCGGCGCGGGTGTCATGGCACACCTCATCTGCCATATCCCGCTGCGAACGGGAGCGACAAGCCCCAGATGAAGGTCGCGTACTTCGACTGCATCGGCGGGGCGAGCGGCGATATGATCCTGGGCGCTCTGCTCGACGCAGGCCTCCCGCTTGACGTGCTGCACAGCGTGGTGCGCGCTCTCGATGTCCCCGGCTGCTCAGTTGGGACACACGCCGTGACACGGGGCGGCCTGGCTGCGACCCAGGCGCACGTGATCGTCAGCGATGAGACGACTGAACGCACCTGGCCTGAGATCGAACGGCTGCTCTTAGCCAGCCACCTGGACACAGCCGTGAAGGAGGCCAGCCATCGCATCCTGCAGCGTATCGCTGAAGTCGAGGCCCGCCTGCACCGCACCCCGCTCGACCGGCTGCATCTGCACGAACTGGGTGGCCTGGACACATTAGTGGACGTGACCGGCGCGGTGGCCGGGTTGCATGCGTTAGGCATCCAGGCCGTATATGTCTCGCCTTTGCCGATGGCTCACGGCCTGACGCGCTCGGCACATGGCCTCTTACCATTGCCTGCGCCGGCGACGTTGGAATTAGCCAGGGGCGCGCCGGTGCAGGGCGTGGACATCGAAGGGGAACTGGTGACCCCCACTGGCGCAGCGATCCTGTGCACGCTGGCCCAGGGCTTTGGCGTGATGCCGGCGATGACCATACGCGAAGTAGGCTATGGGGCTGGCCAGAAGGATTTCTCCTTGCCGAATGTGCTGCGGCTGGTCATCGGCGAGATCGAGTCAGGCGTATCCGACACCTATGAGACGCTGGCCCTGCTCGAGACGAACATTGACGACATGAACCCGCAGGCCTATGACCACGTCATGGCGCGGCTGTTTGCCGCCGGCGCGCTGGACGTCTATCTCACGCCGATCCAGATGAAGAAGAATCGGCCCGGCACACTCCTGGCAGTGCTCTGTCGCCCCGACGACACGCCGGCCCTGATGGACCTGATCTTTGCCGAGACGACCACGCTGGGCGTGCGCCAGCAGTCTGTGCTGCGCCGTCATCTACCGCGCCAAATTGTGACCGTCCCCACGCGCTTCGGCCCGGTGCGCGTGAAAGTGGCCCGGCTGAACGACCGCCTGACGCGCCTGGCTCCTGAGTACGACGACTGCCATCGCCTTGCGCTGGAGAAGAGCGTCACCTGGCGCGAGGTGTATATAGAGGCCGAGGCTGCGGCGCAGCAGATGATGAAGGAGTGATGTCGAAAAGGTACTGATCTATTGCCCGGCGGATATGCTCCGAAATCGCCAGGCCGGTTTGTCGCGACAGGGATTGTAGGGCTTGATACTGGGGCTCAGATATTAAAATCTGGTGCCGGTGCATAATCGTCTTGCCCATTTTGCCCTCCTTTCGCTAGCGCTCAAGGTGACATTCCTTCCAAGGGGATTATACATCAAAAAGGGATACATATCAAGGGGTTGCAGGGATTTACGCCTTCCCACGCGCCCACTGGAAGGCAATTCGGACGACGAATATCATCGAGCGGCTGTTTGAGGAGGTGAAGCGGCGCTCACACAGGATGGGGGCGGCCTTCCGCGTAGAAGTAAGCCTCCCACAGGATGAGCGTGTGGTCCTCGCGGTACAACCAGCTCTGCGCCTGGCCGATGTCGCGGGCGCGCATGCCCTCCCACTCGGAAGCCGTGACCTCGCCGATGGCCCCGCCGGGCGCCGGATAGAGGGCCAGGGTGATGGAGATATCCGGCTCGAGCACATAGGGGCGGGCCAGCACGTAGATACGGGTGCCGCGCCTCGCTTTGAGTGGGACGATTTCTTCCAGGTCAGTGTCCTGGCGACAGCGCTCTTCGCTCATGTGGGCCCGAAGGCGAAGCATCGCCCGCTCGCCGCCGACCTCGGCCTCGGCGATGGCTTCATCCAAGCCCCAGAAGAGGGTCTGTCTCTTCTGCCTGAGGATGGGAAGGGTGTTCTGTCATGGCCCGTCATGGCTCGTGCCGGCACACCCCCTTCATGCGGTCAAAGTCGGTGTCGTAGGAGTACACCACCTGCGCCCCCGCCTGCTCCATCGAGGCAACGATCAGGGCGTCGCCGAAGTCGAGGTTGGCCGTAGCATAGAGGTCAAGCGCCCGCAAGACCGGCCGCCGGTTTTTCAGCCTGAACCCTGGCAGGCGCACCAGCAGGCTAAGAAGGTCGCGCACCTCAGGTCGGGGGAGATGATACAGGCGGGGCGAGCTCAGCACAAAGACGGCCTCGGCGATGACGGTATCAGGTGCCGCCAGCCGGAGCTCCCCGGCTCTCACCCGCTCCCAAAGGGCCGCAGCTTTGGCCTGCCTGTCCAGGTCGTCCCCGCTCAGAAAGCGGATGATGACGTCGGTGTCGCGGTCAGTGTGTTCCCTTGGTGTATCTCTTCAATCGAAAAGCGCAATCGGGAGAGGGTGGGCTCGCGCCACAGAGGGTCGCTCAACCCTCTGCGCGCCCACCACCTATTGGGGTTCCCTGACGGCTGGGACATGTGCTCCTGTCGAAGCCCCCAAGCTGACGCGGTCGGCTACGACGCTCGTGCGGCCATTCCCACTCACCTGAACTCGCCCCTCGACCAGCACCTGGCGGCCCTTCGTGATGTGCTTGGCCACAGCTTCACCATACCTGCCAAAGGCCGCAACGGGAAAGAACGTCGTCTTCTCTCTGCCGTCACTCACGCCCACACCAAAGGTGGGGTAGGCTACGTCGCCTTTCTGGAATGTCCGGCGCTCGGCGTTAGCCGTCGCACTACCCACCAGAATCAGTTCTGGGTAGTTCACGTTGTATTCACCCCTTTTCTACAACTTGTAATCTCAGCGGCGCCATGTCAGGCCCGCTTTCCTGGCCTCGCCCAGCTTCACTTGTAAGGCCGGTTTAGGTCTGACCTGGTTCGGGTCAGCTTGGTCAAACCAGTATGTATGCCGGTCGTAGACTTCAACCAGCGGTTCGCCCGTCGCAGAATCGACTAAGCCCGGCATCGCGCAAGCGTTTCTCTGGCAACTGTGCCAGGACCGGCGCTAGAAACTGAACCAAGGATTGCTCCAACTCCTCCCCAGGTAAGTTGGCAAGAGCCTGATGCTCGGTTATGCTGGACATGCTCCCACCCTCCATGTAAGGTTAGGTGGTCTACACCCTTAACCTTGCCACAGAGGGCGGAACTTTTCAACTCTAAATCCACTTGTGGATAATCACCAGGGCGCGCCGTCTTGACCCCACTGCCGGGGTCGGTTACAATTCAACACCAGGCGCGCAGTCAGCACCAGAGGGCTTTTGGGCGTGTGTCTCACACCATTATGGTATGATCTGCTGCATGACTCTGTGGCCGGAATGGGCTATTCCTAATCCAACCTTTCCTATCTAAAATGGGCCGGAGAGGCAGAGCATATGGCGCTGGCCGGGCATGATCAACCCGCAGAAGAGCAGTGGACAGGCAGCAGTGGGCCATTAGCAGTAGATGATGGGCAGGGGGCTGCCCACAGCTCACCGTCCACTGCTCACTATTCCGGGGCAGCCATCAACTGGCGCGCGCTGCTTTTGATTGCGGCGGCACTGGGCTGGGCAGCACTAGGCCAATACTATTTCGCCAACAGGCGCGAGTTCCTGGCAGATGGCGTGCTCTTCTACACCGTTGGGGTGATTTGCTTTGTGCTGGCGCTCCGGCTGCTCCAGCCGATTGCCGAACAACGTACCACGACGGACGAGCAGCGTCGTCTCTATCCGTCACTGGCCCTGCGCCCTTCGTCACTTGCTGGCCGATGGGTGCTTCCCCTGGCGGGGATCGCCTGCGGAGCCCTGGCGGCCTACCTGGCTAACCGCGATGAGAATGCCCCCAGCTATTGGCTACCCTTCGGGCTATGGGTGATCGGCTGGGCCACCTTCACCGGCACGTTTGCCATAGGCATACGACCGGCAAATTGGCAGAAGGTCAGGTCCCACCTACAAGCCTGGATCGCCTCCCACCGACTTGAACTCGCCGTGATCGGCGGCATTATGCTGCTGGCGCTACTGGTGCGCGTCGTCTCGCTCGAAACGATCCCGGTCAATCTCGGCGGCGACGAGGGCACACAAGGGGTCTGGGCACTCGACGCTATGACGGGCAGACTGAAGAATATGTTTGCCACAGGCTGGTTCGACATGCCCACTCTGCAGTTCTTCATCATTGGGGCTTTCCTCCGCCTGGCCGGTGCCTCCATCGCGACGCTGCGGCTGCCATATGCCCTGCTGGCTACCCTCTCCGTGTTGTGGACCTATCTGCTGGTGCGCGATCTGTGGCGGGACCGCTGGCTGGCAGCATTGGCCGCGTTCCTGCTGGCCGTCGCCAATTACCATATCCACTTCAGCCGGCTCGGCTCGGCCCAGATACTGGACACTTTCTTCATCACGTTGGTCCTTTGGCTGTATGTCCGCGCCGAACGCAGCGGCAACCTCCTGACTTATGCCCTGGGCGGGCTGGCGCTGGGGTTCAGCAACTTCTTCTACTATGGCGCGCGCATCATCGGGGTCATCCTGGGAGCCTATATCCTCTATCGCGCAGTCGCGGCGCTAACAGCGCGGCCGGCCCAGCGCGAAACAACGCAGGAGAGCGGGCAATTCGGCATGCGGAACGTGCCCGGCCTGCTCGTCATGCTCGCGACCACCGGGTTGGTCGTGGCCCCGCTGGGCTTGTACTATCTCGACCACCCCCAGGCCTTCACATCGCGCACAATGGCGGTCAGTATCATTCAGCCCGGCTGGTTTGAGCGGGAGATGGCCTACTGGAAGATGAGCCAGGCACAGTTGATCGGCGAGCAAATCCGCAAGTCATTGACCGGCTTCAACTATTACCCGGACCCGACCTACTGGTATCATCCAGGCCGCCCGCTCCTGGACGCGATCAGCGCGGTCCTGCTGGTATTCGGTGTGGTCTACAGCCTGTCGCAACTGCGACGGCGGCCCTACTGGCTGGTTGTGACCTGGTTCTTCCTGGCGATCACCTTCGGCTGGATTCTGACAGAGAACCCACCCAGTTCCATGCGTATGCTGGTCGCAACCCCGGCAGTTGCTATCCTGGTGGCAGTCGGCTTCCAGCAGTTATTCAGGCTGGTGCGCGATACGTGGCAAGGGTTAGGAGTTGCGTTATGGGCGGCGGTGCCGCTGGCCCTGTTCGCCATCGCCTATCTCAACCTGAACTTCTATTTCCGCCAGTATACGCCCACGGGCGTCTATGGCTATACCTCCTCCAAAATCGCCACACCCCTGGCACGCGCGTTGCAGCAGCGCCATGATAACTATGAGGTTTATATGTTCTCCGGCGGCGAAGTCTACTGGGGCGACAATGGCGTGCTGCGCTACCTGCTCTACGGCGTCCCTGGCATGGATGTCAAAGAGCCGCTGACCGGCCAGCCAACTTTCGTGGACCGGTCGCGCGCGGCGGTGTTCGTGTTCCTGCCTAGCCGGCGCAACGAGCTGCAACAGGTGCGCCAGGCGTTCCCGCAGGGCAGGCTGCGGGACTTTACCGCCCCCGACGGGCAGTTCCTGTTCACACTGTACGAGGTTGACCAGGGGTGAAACGTAAGACGTAACGACGAATGCTTACGTTTCACGCCTTACGCAATCATCTGATGGCGAATAGCTTCCGGAACCAATTCCTGCTCCTGCTGGCCCTCGGCCTGGCGGCCCTGGGGCAATACTACTTCCTGAGGCGGACCGACTACTTCTGGGATGGCGCCATCTTCTACACGCTTGCGGCCATCGCCTTCTACGCCCGGTTGCGGCGTCAGGCCAGATCCAGTGAGCAGTTGATGATAATGAGCAGCAATGAACAACCCGCTGCCTATCATCCACTGCCGACTGCTCACCGCCTACTGCCTGCCTTCGGCTGGCCATGGCAGCCCTGGGCATTGGGCCTGGGGCTGGTATTTGGGGTGGAGGCGATGCTGGGCAGCGCCACCGCCGGTACCACCCGCGCAACCGGCCAGGTCCCATTCGGGCTCTGGCTGGCGAGCTTGGCGCTCGTGACGGTGGCCCTCGTGCGCCCGGTGCACTTACAAGCGCTGGCGCGGCTGCGCAGCCGGCTCGAACTCCATCAGACTGAGTTGGTGATTCTGGGCGGCATCACCCTGGCCGCACTGGCCCTGCGTGTGGTTGCTCTGTCCACCGCGCCCTATACCCTCTCCGGCTACGAAGGCTCCATAGGCCTGGAGGTGCGGGCCGCGCTGGAGGGGGAACTGACCAACCGCTTCACCCTCGGCTGGGGCGCGCTGCCGACAATGGCATATTGGGTACTGGGCTGGCCGGTGACCTTCTTCGGCCCGCAGTTGTGGGCCTTTCGGCTGATGCCGGCGCTATTCGGTGCGTTCAGCATCCCGGCAACCTACGGGCTGGCGCGGTTGCTGTTCGACCGGCAGGTAGCGCTCGTGGCGGCGCTCTTCCTGCTCGGCCAACACACCAGCCTTCATTTCAGCCGGATTCTCTCGGTTCAGATCACCGATACCTTCTGGGTGGCGCTGACACTGACACTGCTCGTTTGGGGCCTGCGCAGCGGCGACCGGCTGCTGTGGTTGTTAAGCGGCTTCGCCGTGGGCGCATCCAGCTATTTCTATCAGGGTGCCCGCATCATCCTGGTCATCATCGGCCTGTACTTGCTATACCTATGGGCCACACAGACACGCAGGCACAGAGGTCCCCAGGGATCTCTCAATGGTCTCCGTGCCTCTATAGTATATCTGCTCCTGGGCACATTCCTGGTGGCAGGGCCGCTCTGGCTGGTGCAACTGCGCCAACCCGCAGGGTTCGGGCCGCGCCTGTATGAGGTCAGCGCACTGGATAGCCAGTGGCTGGCGGCCGAGAAACAACGCACGGGCGCGAGCACAGTTGGCGTGCTGCTTAACGAGCAAGTGGTGAAGTCCATCGAGGCGCTGGTCATTCTGCCCGATGAGGGTGACATCTACGGGGGCGCGTTGCCCATCCTGGACTATGTCTCCGGCCTCTTCTTCGTCCTGGGGTTGGTCTATACATTCCTGCAACTCCTGGGCGGGGGCGACCATGAGCGTCACCCTTACCTGCTGGTGCAACTCGGCCTGTGGGTGCCCCTGTTTCTGATCAGCGTGCTGACTGCGGGTGTGCCCAACACCGGCCGGTTTGTGATCGTGCTGCCCTGCGTTGCCATCCTGGTTGGCATCGGCGTAACCCAGGTCGTCGGCCTGATCGAAAAAGCAGCGGGGATCACCCCCTTCTCTTCCTCCCCTCCCTTGATAGGGGAGAGGTGGGCAATCGGCCTCATCGCCGCCATATTGGCGCTTGTCAACGTGAACTACTACTTTCGCGACTACATCCCGCAGGGAACATATGCCAGCCTCAATTCCCAGGTGGCCACGGCTATCGGACGCTATCTCCATGACCAGAGGGCCGGCATCCGGGCCTATTTCTTCGGTCCGCCCCGCATCTATGGCGGTTCTGAGATTATCAGGTTCCTGGCCTGGGGGGTCGAGGTGACTGATGTCCCTCCCAATGGGCAGCTACCTCCTCTCCCGGCTGAGCAGAACGTCGTCTTCATCGCCCTGCCGGAGCGCCAGAGCGAGTTGGCGGCGGTCCAGCAACGCTACCCTGGCGGGTTGATGCGCACATTCTGGAGTCCATATCAGGCCAGCGCCAGCGACCCTGCCCTGGTGGCTCAGCCACTGTTTGTCAGCTACAGGGTAAGCCATGATCAGTGATCAGCGTTCAGCGATCAGCAGTCAGTTGAGGGCTGAAAGCCGACTGGTGACAGATAAGTTGAGCCACCTGGCAGCCGGCCTCCGACCACTGGGCCTGCCCCTGGGGGTGATCGGGGTGATCATGGCACTGTACGGCCAGGCACAGCTTCACGCCGGTCACGATGAGGCGCGCTATGGCTGGCTATTGGTACTGGGCGCGCTCTATTTCGGCATCGGCCTGGCCGATGTGGCACTCGAGCGGCCCGCCGATGAGGTGGGGCAGACGGAGCGGCCCTGGCTGTGGGCTTTAGGGCTGGCAGGCGCAGCGGTCGGGCTGCTCTCGTACCGGTATTTCGGCAATAATACGTTCAGCGCGCCGGGTACGGTCCTGTGGTTGGGCGGGCTGGCCGCCTTCCTGGCCAGCTTCGGCGCAGTAGAATCGCTGTGGCACTGGCTGAAAACACGCGCCAGGGCACTCTCGGAGCACAAGGGCATCGTCATCCCCTGGACCGGGCTGGCATTAGTGGCCATCGTGCTCGTGGCGATTGTGCTGCGCTTCGACCGGTTGGACATCATCCCCGGCGACATGGGCGAGGACCTGCCGCACAACTTCAACAACGCCAAATCCATCCTCAATGGGGACTTCTCCATCTTCTTCCCCTCGTACCCCGGCCGCGAAGGGATGATGTTCTACCTGCAGGCCCTATACGGCCGCATCTTCGGCCTGAGCTACTATGGGCTGAAAGCGACCTCGGCCCTCATCGGCATCGCTACAGTGGCAACGATCTACGTAGTAGCACGAGACCTGTACAGTGCCGAGGTGGGGCTCTACGCGGCCCTGTTCCTGGCGGTGAGCCGCTGGCACGTCACCATCAGCCGGATGGGGCTGCGCCTGATCTTGATGCCGCTGTTCGTCCTGATCGTCATCGGCCTGCTGGCACGGGCCTTACGCAGCCGTCGGCGGCTGGACTTCGCCCTGCTGGGGTTGGCACTGGGACTGGGAATGTATACCTACAACGCCTGGCTGGTTGTTCCACCCGCGGCGATAGCCATCATCCTGGTTTATCAGCTTGTACAACCTGCGACGGAGGACGGAGGATGGACGCCGCCTGGCATCCGCCTCCCATCCTTTGTCCTCCGTGCGTGGCATATCCGCAGTGTGCTCCCCGGCATCCTGATCGCCCTCTTCACCGCCCTCCTGGTCTTTGTCCCATTGGGGCGCTACGCCCATGATTATCCGGAGCAATACGGCCAGCGGATCGCCTCGCGTCTGACCGGCGTCGAGGCGCAGTTGCCAACGAACATCCCCCTGGTGTTCCTGGAGAATCTCAAGAAGAGCGCGCTCATGTTCAACGTTCGGGGTGATGGCGTGGCGCGCTATAACATCGCCTTTGAACCGCATCTGGGCCCGGTGAGTGCAGCGCTTATGCTGGCCGGGCTGGCCTATGCCCTGGCCCGCTGGCGGCGGGGCCATAATCTGGCTCTCATCCTGATGCTGCTGGCGACGATCTTGCCCCCGGCGCTGGCCATCGCCTTCCCCAATGAGGTGCCCAACGCCGGTCGAGGCAGCGGTGCGCTCGCGCCGGCCTTTCTCCTGGTGGCACTGCCACTGCCTTCCCTGCGGCGACGACTGACGGCGGCAATGCAGGCCGGGAAGTCGCTGCGCCTGACCCTGCGGGCTGAGGCCTCTCCCCTGGATCCAGGGCTGGTTGCCACAGGCCAGGCCCCACCGCCGGTCCAGGCCGCCTGTCAAGGCTGGCAGCTCAGCCTGAACCCGATAGCCCTGACCGGGCCACTTCTAGCGCTGGGCTACGCGTTGCTGATCCTGACCGAGACACAAACGACGGCTTATGCCTATTTCGTGCGCTATCCGGACCAGATGAACCTGCATAACTACGACATGTCCGGCGCGATTGCGCGCACGATTGACGAGTTGTGGCCCAATGGACCGGTCTACACGGTCATCACTCCCTACTGGTATGACGGCAACGCAGTCCGGGCGCAATTGCAGATCGCTCCTTCAACCTGGCAGAATGAAATCTGGCCAGACGACTTCGGGCCGGACAAGCCCCCTCTGGCCAACTTACACGGCAAGGCCGCGTTTATCGTGCACCCGTCTGACCAGCGTTCGATCCAGATCCTACAGCAGTTCTTCCCCAAAGGGGTGCTGGTCGCACATCCTGACAATAGCGGTGGGATCGCGTTCTACACTTTTATCGGAGAACGGTAAGAGGTCCATCTCATGAATGAAACAGATACATCAGTCGTTAATCATCCGTCGGCAGGTACGAGCATTCTGACCGCTGACTACTGGCGACTGATCACTGAACGGCTGACGGTCATTGGTTTGCTGTTGGTGCTGCTGCTGGGGGTCTATTTCCGTTTCCTGGGGCTGAACTGGGATAATAATCAGCACCTGCACCCTGACGAACGCTTCCTGACAATGGTGGGGAGCGCCATCCAACCGCCGAGCCTGCAGCAGTATTTCGATACGGATACGTCGCCGCTTAACCCCCACAACAAGAACTTCGGCTTCTTCGTCTACGGCATGTTGCCGGTCTTTGTTGTGCGCTACACAGCGGGCTGGCTCGATCAGGCCTGTGCCGGGTTCCTGCAAGGCGTCTGCGCCTGGACGTCCTACACCGATTACGAGCACATTTTCATGGTCGGTCGGGTAC
>CADDZL010000087.1 GCA_902812335.1 Chloroflexota bacterium
GTGGGGGGGTGGTGCGGCAAGCTGCCAGCATCAGGATCAGGCCGAGGAGCATCCCCCAGCGAAGGGCTATCTTCTTGGTCTTCATCTCATAACCTTTCATCCCTACCAGCTGCAACATTGACGGCTTGACCGACACTTGGAGCATCGGTCAACTAACGAGTATGCCGGTGAGGAGGTGAGGTTGGTAACGGTTTATCTGCTGACTGTTGCCAGCGGCAACTCGATCACGAACCGGCTTCCGGTTCCGGGCTGGCTCTCCACCCATGTCCGCCCGTGATGGGCCTGGACGATGCCCTGGACGATGGCGAGCCCCAGACCGGCACCCTCTGCCTGGGAAGGTGCTGCTCGATAGAACCGTTCAAAGACGTGCGGCTGGTCCTCCGGGTCAATGCCAGGGCCATTGTCCTGCACCCACCAGCGAACGGCGGAAGGGCCTACTTCTGCGCCCACCACCACGCGCCCGCCGGGCGGCGTGAACTTGAGCGCGTTGTCAATCAGGTTAGAGAGGGCCATCTCCAGCCGGGCGCGGTCGCAGGTCACCTCATGCGCAACCGACGGCAGTTCGACCGCCAGTGCAATGCCCTTGTCTTGTGCCCGCGGCCTGAAAGCTGAGACTGCTGCGTTCGTCAGATCGCGGACGTCGTGCCGTGCCAGGTCCAGCGTGACCAGCCCCGCTTCGAGCCGGGATAGGTCAAGCAGGTTGCGCGTGATCCATTCCAGCCGGTTGATCTGCCGTTGGCTCTCGGCCAGAAACTCGGCGCGTGCCGCCGGGTCGTTGGCCGCCGGGCCCTGCAGCAAGTCAATGAAGGTGCGGAGCGCGGTGATAGGCGTGCGCAACTCGTGCGAGGCGTCGCTGATGAAATGACGCAGGGTGTCGCGTTCGGCAGAGAGTTGCGCGAAGCTCGCCTCCAGGTGCTCAGCCATCTGATTGAACTGCGCCGCGAGCTGGCCGATTTCATCCGAGCCCCGCACCGGTGC
Organism: Chloroflexota bacterium; assembly: GCA_902812335.1. Classification (GTDB taxonomy): domain Bacteria; phylum Chloroflexota; class Anaerolineae; order DSLN01; family DSLN01; genus DSLN01. The sequence continues at coordinate 979 of CADDZL010000087.1, forward strand.
ACGCGCCGACAGATCGCCCGCGATCATTCGGGTGGCTGCGGCCGTCAAGCCGCCGAGCGGTGCTGTCAATCCCTGCCCGATGACCAATCCTACTACCGCAGCCACCAGCGCCGCGCCAAGGGCGGCCCACAGGAATGCGTTCTGGGTCGTTGCCACGGTCTCGCCAGTGAAATCCGGGCTGCCGCTCAACTCCACGTACCCGATCACGCCGCTCTCGCCGTTGACCGGCACGGTGACAACGTGTGTCGAACTCAGAGCCACCTGGGTCGTGGGCGCCGAGGCAAGTGGCGCTTCAGACTGTGCATCACCCGTTTCGAACGCTAACTGGCTGCCCCAGGGACCTTCCATGCGCCGCACGATGGTATAAGACCGGTCGTGATGATCTGACCACGGTGGCTTTCCCTGGCAGTCGCCGTAGGGCAGCAGCATGAAGGGCAGGGCCGGCGAGGCGCTCTCGCTGGGGAGCCCCAGGTCCGCCGATGATCCGATCCAGGCGACCTGGCCTGTCTGGTTGCGCGGGCCGGAGTCGGCCAGGGGCTGCTGCTGGGGGTCGAGGATACGGACGCGCGCATTGCCCAGGAAGGCGGCTGCCTGCGCTAGTTGTGCCAATTGCTGCGGGCGGGGCGCTGGCCAAAGCCACAGCCGCGCCTGCCGCGCCACAGCCTCGGCATTGGCCCTCAACGAACTTATCTCGCGCTGTTCCACCGACTGTCTGACCAGCGACAGCGCCAGCACACCCACTAGACTGACTGCCAGCACCGTCAGGAGCACATAACTGGCTACCAGCCGCCAGCGGATTGAGCGAAATGGCATATTCTCCCCTCCAGTGACCCAGGCCAGATGACAAACTGAGGGAACCCCCCAGGATGATCCGGGTGTTCCCTCAGGTGCCACTACATACCTACACCACCTCGCAACTGCTACACCTCATTGCCGCTACATGCCACCACTACGCCAAAAACGTTACATCTCATCCTCATCACATATCACCACTATCTCGAAAACGCTACGCCTCGTTTCCCTGCACAGATGGGGCCTGCTGCTGCGGGAAGAGGAAGCGGAATGGCCCAGGAAATCCAAACCCGCTGCCCTCGCCTCGGTTGAAGCCTCGGCCTCGGAAGAAACCCTTCGTCGTCACGCCCAGATACGCCTTGCTCGCATCCTCGGGCCGTCCACCTAAGGTCACCTGAATGTCTATCGTTTGCTGATCCGTAGACCGGTAGACCTTCAGCGTGACTTTGTCGCCCGGTTTGTGCGCGGCGATGGCGTCGGACAGGGCGGCCGGCGTGCTGATGGCCTGGCTATCAGCCTGCGTGATCACGTCGCCGGCTTTCAAGCCCGCGCTTGCCGCCGGGCTGCCGTCGGCCACCGAGACAACCAGAATGCCCTGGCTGACGCCTTGGGGCAAGGCGAAACCGGGTTGAAACCCGGTACTGCGGGGCCCGCCAAAAGGCAGATACTCCACGCCGAGATAGGCTTTGCCGTTCTGGTCGCCCAGGGTCACCGTCACATCCTTGTCGGCCTGGCCGGGCCGGGCGATCCGTAGCGTGACCGTATCGCCGGGCTTGTGCGCGCCGAGCAGGTTGGCGAGGGTGTTGTTCGCATCCACGCTGGTGCCGTCCACAGCCACGATCCGGTCACCTGCCTGCAAGCCGGCCTTCGCGGCTGGACTATTGGCGACAACGTTGGTGATGTATGCGCCAAGCCCGTGGCCGAAGAAGCCACCCCAGTGACACCCAAAGCCGCCCACACCGATGCCCAGATAGGCCCTGCCGTTCTGATCGCCCAGCATCGCAGTCAATGTCTGGGCCACACCACCGCGCGTGATCGCGAGGGTGACCTTATCACCGGGCTTGAGGTTGGACAACGCATTGAACAGGTCCAGGTAGGTGTTCACAGCGGTGTCGTTGATCTTGAGCAGAATATCGCCCCGCTGGAGGCCGGCCTGGGCCGCCGGGCTATCTGCCGGGACGTGGACGATCACAATGCCCGGTTCGCTGGTCTGCTGTCCCAGGGTGGCCCCCACCAGCGCCGACAACCCGCCTGCTTGTCGCGCTGCGTAGGCGGCTCCGGCGACGCCCAGGATCAGCACCAGTGCGATCGCCAATCCACCCCATTTCACGAGATTCCGGTTCATAGACGAACTAACCTCCTGTTGCTGAGTGTCGACACGAATTCACCATACCACCGGATGTTTGCGGATCGGTTATGGTTTGATTAAGGTTTCGCAACACTACGGCTGGAACTTGTAGCCTACGCCACGCACTGTCACCAACCAGCGTGGGTCGGCAGGGTTGGCTTCCAGCTTCTCACGCAAGTGGCGCATGTGGACATCCACCGTCCGTTCGCTGCCGATGTCGCTGTCGTAGCCCCAGATCGCCTCAATCAACTCATCACGAGTGAAGGGCCGTTCCGGGTTGCTGACGAGATAGCGCAATAGCCGAAACTCGGTGGGCGTCAGCTCCACCGGCTTGCCCCCTTGCGTGACCTGCAAGTGCTCCAAATCCAGCTCGATGTCGCCAAAGCGCAGGCGCTCGCCTCTGACCGGAGCCGCCAGTTCACCGTAGGCGCGGCGCAAAAGGGCGCGAATGCGGGCGATCAGCTCGCGCAAGCGGTAGGGCTTGACGACGTAGTCATCGGCGCCCAATTCCAGGCCCATGACCCGGTCAAGTTCCTCGTCACGGGCGGTGAGGATGAGGATGGGCTGGCGCATCCCCTCGGCGCGCAGTTGGCGGCACACATCAAAGCCGCTCATGTCCGGCAGGCGGATGTCCAGCAGGATCAGGTGCGGGTCGCGGCTGCGCGCGAGCGCCAGGGCTCGCTGACCGGTCTCGGCTCGTAAGACAGTGAATCCCTCGCTGGTCAGCCCGTATTCCAGACCGCGCGCAACAGCGTTCTCGTCTTCGACGATCAACAGGCGCTCACCGGCCATATGAAGTTCGTGCCCCTGCTGCTATGGCGGCGAAACCGCGAACAGTCAATCTCGTCATGCAACTATGTCTGACACAACTTATATTCTACTGCGCTATGATACCAAGCAGCGATCCGGCTGTCAAACCGAAATTGGCCAAGAAGGGGCAACGGCACGGCAAGGGGAAGGGCGGCAGCGAAAGGGCAGATTGGGCGTCGCCGCTAACGGAACAAGCCCTTTAGCGTCGCCCGTACTGCTGTGAGGTCCGGTTCGATGCGGTGAGGCTCGCCTGTCGCCTGGATGGCGCTGCGGACATCCTTCAGGCCGTTGCCGGTGACGACGACCACCACCCGCTCGTCAGGTCGGATCAGCCCTTCACGCACGGCTCGGACCAGGCCGGCGTAGCCCGCTGCCCCGGCCGGCTCAGCGAAGATCGCGCCCCGCTGTGCCAGGGCGCGCATTGCATCCAGGATGGCCTCATCGTTCACGGTAATAAACATGCCGCCCGTCGCGCGCACCGCCCGCAGCGCCTTGATCCGGTCGCGTGGGATGCCGACCGCGATGCTATCGGCCAGGGTCTGTGGCGGAACGGGGCGAATGTCCTCGCCGCCACGCTGCCAGGCGTCGGCCAGGACCGCCGCTCCGGCCGCTTGCACGCCGAACAGCCGGGGCATCCGATCCAGCCAGCCCAGCGCCTCCAGGTCGCGCAGCCCCTTCCACAGGCCGCCGATAATGCAGCCATCGCCGACGGCGACGAAGATGGCGTCCGGTGCGTGCCAATCGAGCTGCTCGACGATCTCCAGGCTGGCGGTCTTCTTGCCCTCGGACATGTAGGGGTTATAGGCGGTGTTGCGGCAATACCAGCCGAATTCCTGTGAGGCCGCCAGGCACAGGTCAAATGCCTGGTCGTAGCTGCCGTGGACGAGCAGAACGGTAGCGCCAAAGATGAGCAGTTGGGCAACTTTGGCCTGGGGCGCGGTCTCGGGCACGAAGATAACCGTGCGCAAGCCGGCGGCGGCTGCCAGCCCGGCCAGCGCCGCTGCCGCGTTGCCTGAACTGGCGGTCGTCACCACGGCCCGTCCGCTCTCGACTGCCTTGACAACCGCGATGGCGCTGGCCCGATCCTTGAACGATGCTGTTGGGTTGCGCCCGTCGTCCTTGAGATAGAGTTCGCGCAGCCCCAATTCGCCTGCCAGCCGGTCGGCGCGGTAGAGCGGTGTCCCGCCCACGGCCCTCAGAGGGGACGCATAAACGTTCAGTCGTGCCCCGGCCGCCGGTAGCGGCCGGCTAACGGGGAGGAGTGGCGCATAGCGCCACATCGAACGGTCCGGGTTGGCTGCTAATGCCTCGCGTGTGAATGTCCGCCCGATGGCCGCGTAATCGTAGAGCACGTCCAGTACGCCCTCGTCGCCATGCTTGGGGCAGACGTACTCGACCTCATCGGGCGCATACTCCTCGCCACAGAGGACGCATTTGAGTCCTAGCATGTGATTGGTCATGTGGGCCTTCCAATTGCCACAGAGACACAGGGGCATAGAGCCTTTCTTATGTTCTGCTTTACCTCTCTGTGGTTATCTTTCTCCTCTGATGTACGGCTGACCCAGCGCCGCCGGTGCGCCCAGGCGCTGGCGCAGCGCTTCGCGTGAGCCGATGATCAGGACGATGATGGTGAAGGCATAGGGGAGCATCTGTAAGAAGAAGCCCCAGTAAGGATTGTAATAGAAGGGGTTGCGGACGCCAAGTAGCGTGGTCGGTCCCTGAATATCGAGGACGAGCCGCCGCAGCGCGCCAAAGGCATAAGAGCCAAAGGCCGCGCGCCAGGGGTCCCACTGGGCAAAGATCACCAGCCCGATGGCGATCCAGCCCTGCCCGGAGGTGGTCAACTCGCTGAACCAGCCGGGCGAGATGGCCAGGCTGATGGTGCCGCCCGCCAACCCGGCCAGGACGCCACCCACCCAGACGTAGATGTAGCGCAAGCGGTAGACATTGATGCCCATGGCGTCAGCGGCGATGGGGTTCTCGCCCACGGCGCGCAGGTGCAGGCCGGGCCGGGTGCGATTAATGTAAAACCAGGCCGCCGGAACGAGCAGATAGCCCAGGTACACCATCACGCTTTGATTTGTGAATAGGACGGGGCCGAGGACCGGGATGGCCGACAAGAGCGGCACAGTAAAGGTCGGCAGGAGCGAGATGGCCCCGGCCTTGCTCAGCCCCTCACCGAAAACCAGGCTCAGTCCGGTGCCCAGGAAGGTCAGCGCCAGGCCACTCACCACCTGATCCGCCTGAAAGTGGATGGAGACCAGTCCATGTAAGAGCGCCAGGAGACCGGCGGCGAACATGGCGACGAGCAACCCCAGCCAGCCATTGCCGGTATGTACCGTGACGCTGAAGGCGCTCATCGCGCCCATCAGCATCATCCCTTCCAGGCCCAGGTTCAACACGCCGGCGCGTTCGGCCAGGATTTCGCCGATGGTCGCAAACAGCAGTACCGTCCCGCTGGCGACGCCGGCCTGGAGAATGATGATCAGGTCCATGGTTCAGGCTTCCATCCCCACGCGCACGATGCGAATGCGATAGCGCAGCAGAACTTCGCTGGCGATGAGCGTAAACAGGATGATGCCCTGAATCAGGCGCGGCACGCCTGCCGGTTGAATCTCGCGCCCGGCCAGGATCAACCCGCCGAAGAGAATGGAGACAGGGACGACGACGATGGGGTTCAACTTGGCCAGCCAGGCAATGATGATACCGGTGAAGCCGTAGCCGGGCGAGATGTTGGTTTGCAGACGATGCACCACGCCGGCGATCTCCGACATCCCGGCCAGCCCGGCCAGCGCGCCGGAGGTCATCATCACCAGCACCGTATTGCGCGTGATATTGATGCCCGCGTACTCCGCCGCGCGCGGGTTATCGCCGATCAGCCGGATTTCATAGCCCCAGAGGCTGCGATACAGGATGTACCAGACCACAGCGACAGCTATGAGGGCAAACCCCAACCCCAGGTGGGTCGTCATGCCACGGAAAAGCGGGATCGTCGTGGCGAGATCGGCCAGGCGGGGAAGCCAGGCGGCCTTTTGAAAGACCCGGCTTATCTGAAAGCCCGCCTCGCTCCAGACGGCGAAAACGAAGAAGTTGACCAACGCCACCGCGATGTAGTTTAGCATCAGGGTGGTGATGATCTCATTGACTTTGAGCCTGGCCTTGAGCCAGCCGGGGATGAACCCCCATAGCGCGCCGCTGACCATCCCGGCCACCATCATCACGGGGATAGTGACCCAGCCCGGTGCGGTCGCGGGCACCAGCCCAGACAGCACGACGGCGCTCGCCCCTAACGCCCCCGCAAAAAACTGCCCCTCCGCACCGATGTTCCACAGCTTCATGCGGAAGGCCAGTGCGCAGGCGAGGCCGGTGAGAATGAGCGGCGTGGCCTTCACCAGGGTATCGGAGAATACGGCTAGGCTACCGAAGGCCGCGTCGGCGATGTGGGCGTAGCTGGCCCAGGGGTCGCCGCCGACGAGCGCCAGCACTACCGCGCCAAGCAAGAGGGCAACGACAATGGCCCCGACCGAAACGATCAGCCCTAACCAGCGTGGCGCCTCCAGCCGTGGCTCAACTCTGATCGTGAAGGGCAGGCGTGATCGTTGCGCCGGGATAGTGGTTGTGGCTGTGCTGGTCATGCAGTCCTCTCTTGCTTCTTCCCGCCGGTCATCATCAAGCCGATGGTCTCGGTATCATGCTCGGTCAACTCGCCTGCAATCTCGCCTTCGTACATCACCACAATCCGGTCGCTAAGGGCGAAGATTTCCTCCAGTTCTTCCGAGAAGAGCAGGATGGCCGCCCCGGCCTCGCGTTGGGCCAGGAGCAGGCGCTGCACACCCTCGATGGCGCCCACGTCCAGCCCGCGTGTAGGCTGCATGGCGATAAGCAGTTGGGGCCTGGACGAGAGTTCACGTGCCAGAATGACGCGCTGGAGATTGCCGCCCGAGAGCAGGCGCACCTGCGTCTCCACGCTGGGGGCGAGGATGACATACTCTTCCTTTAGCGCTTCAGCCTTACGCTGGGCCGCGATCTGGTTGAGCGACCAGCCGCGCGCCAGGGGCGGTTGCCGGTAGCTCTTCATGATCACATTGTCGGTGATGCTCAGGTTGGGTGCAGTGCCGACGTGGGTACGGTCTTCGGGCACATGGGCCACGCCCTTTTGAATGGTCTGCCAGGCCGACCGGTTGGTTACGTCCTCCCCATTCACCAGCACCCGCCCGCCTGTGCACCGACGCAGGCCGGTGATGACCTCGGCCAGTTCACTCTGCCCATTGCCGGCGATCGCCGCAATCCCCACGATCTCACCCGCGCGCACACTGAGGGAGACGCCGCGCAAGGCGGGCAGGCCTTTGTCGTTATTCGCCCGGACGTTCTCCAATTGCAGCACGATCTGGCCCGGGGTCTGGGGTTTTTTCTCCAGCCGAAAGAGCACTTCACGCCCGACCATCAGCCGGGCCAGTTCCTGGCGCGTGGTGTCGCTGGTCTTCAGACCTGCCGCCGTGACCCGGCCTTTGCGCAGAACGGTCACCCGGTCGGCTACCTCCATCACCTCTTGCAGTTTGTGGCTGATGAAGACGATGGACTTGCCCTCGCTCACCATTGCCCGCAGGGTCTTGAAAAGCTCTTCGATCTCTTGCGGGGCCAATACCGCAGTGGGCTCATCCATAATCAAGACTTGCACACCGCGATACAGCATTTTGAGGATCTCGACGCTCTGCTGTTCGCCCACCGAGAGCTGCCACACTTTGGCCTGGGGGGTGATGTTCAAGCCGAAGCGCTCACCCAGTTTCGCCATCTGCTTGTCATATGCCGACAGACGGATCAGGAAGCGCGGCTCGTCCAGGCCGAGGAGGATGTTTTCCGTGACGGTCTGGGAGGGAACCAGGGTGAAGTGCTGATGGATCATTCCCAGGCCATGCGCGATAGCGTCGCGCGGCGAGTTGAAATTCACCGGTTGGCCCCGCACCAAGATCGTGCCGGCGTCCGGCTTGTACAGGCCGGCCAGGATGTTCATGAGAGTGCTCTTGCCCGCGCCGTTCTCGCCCAGCAGGGCATGGATTTCGCCGGCGCGCAATTCAAAGTCCACGTGATCGTTCGCCAGGACACCGGGGAAGTGTTTGACGATCCCGTGCATCTCAACTGCATTCGGAACCGCAGCCATAATGGTTAGCAGCTAGCTTTCAGCCGGCAGCGGTCAGCCTGCCTTACGGGTAGCTCACGCCGCACCGAACTCTCACTCGCGTCATGCTGAGCGAAGCGAAGCATCTCGCCAGTGTAAGCCAGAGACCCTTCGCTTCGCTCAGGGTGACACTTGTCAGACGGCTTCCGGTCAAGGAGACCGCGGGTAACCGGGCGCTACTGAAGTTTCGGCAGTTCGGCCGTGATCCCCTCAGCCCACCAGTACATGCAATACTTGCATGCCAGGCCGGGGGCGCCGGGGGGGAACTGATCCAGGTCGGATTGCTGAAGCTTCTCGCCGGCCGGGACAATGATCTTGCCGGTATTGTCCTTGATCGGGCCGGCGAACACGTCAAAGCGTGTGAACTCTCCCTTCAGCATCTTGGCCAGGGTATCCTTGACCAACTGAACGTCCTGGGCCGGCAGGTCCTGAACGCCCTTAGTGGGGGTCTGGCCCTCCATGAAGCCGTACAGGCCCAACCCGCCGCTATCGGCATCGAAGTACTGGAAGCCGGGCTTGTAGGTCTTGTCAATCACGCCTTTGGCGATCTGGGCGTAGATCGGGCCCCAATTCCAGTAGGGGGCTGTCAGGCAGCGCTCCACCTTACACGAGCCGACGAAGTCGTAGGTGATGCCCCACTTGCCCTTTGCCTGGGCGACGTCCGCTGAGGCCGGTGTATCCGCGCCGGTGAAGACGACCTGCGCCCCGGCATCGAATAGCGAGGCCGCCCCATCCTTCTCCACCACCGGATCGTGCCAGGTGTTGATCCAGCGCACGTCGAGGGTGCACTCCGGGCAAGTCTTGCGCATGCCCAGGGCAAAGGCGTTGCCCAGGCGCAGTTCCTCAGGGATGGGGAAGGTGGCCATATAGCCGAGCTTGGGGTTGCCGTCCTTCTTGGCGCGCGACCCGGCCAGCATGCCCGCCAGGTACTTCATATCTTCCATTGCGCCGAACAGGTTGCCGAAGTTCTTGTTGTTGGTCTTGTAGCCGCTGACGTGAATGAAGGTAATGTCAGGGAATTCCTCCGCTACCGTCGCGGTGGGGTCCATGTAACCGAAGGACGTGGTGATGATCAGGTTGAACCCTTTGCGGGCCAGGCTGCGGATGACCTGTTCGGACTCCGCGCCCTCAGGCACAAGTTCCACGTAGGCCCCGTGGGTGTTGGGGACATTCTGTTCGACATAGAGCAGACCTTCATAATGAGCCTGGCTCCAGCCGCCGTCATCGTGCGGACCGATGAGCACCATGGCGATGTTGAACTTGCCCTGTTGGATGTCCGGGATCTGGAACGAGGCGGCGGTCGGCGCCTGAGTGGCAGCAGACGGTTGCGTCGCGGGCGCCGGAGCGGCGGTCGGTTGAGCGGCGGGTGTCTGACCGCAGGCGCTCAGCAACAGTGTGGCGATGACCCCTAGAGCCACAAGGCTCCACGCTTTTTTGCGCAGCATGTTCATCTCCTCCTTGTCATATGGTCAAATGCAGTCCCGACAGCCAGAAGCACTCCGAGGTGTTATGTGTCGCTCTCACCTCCTTTCGGCGATCTGTCATGCTGAGCGAAGCCAAGCCTCGCGCGGGTGTAAGCCACAGGCCCTTCGCTTCGCTCAGGGTGACACATCAGGTCAGATGGCCTCCGCCTGCCACACCTCCGGGTCATAAGCGGGTAGCTCGCAGCGCAGCGGCCGGTCCTGGCGGTAGCCGAGTGCGTATTGCGCTTGCATGATCTGATGGATCTGGCTCGTGCCCTCGTAGATCACTGCGCCTTTGGCATTACGCAGATAGCGTTCGACGTCATACTCGTCGGAGTAGCCGTAAGAACCGTGCACCTGGATGGCATCCGAGGCGGCCTGGAACGACGCGTCGGTGGCGAACCATTTGGCGACCGAGGTCTGGCGCGTATTGCGGATGCCCTGATTTTTGAGCCAGCCGGCCTGGAGGTACAACAGCCGCGCCGCTTCGTAGGATTGGGCCATGCGGGCGATCATCTCCTGTACCAACTGGTGCTCGCCGATGCGCTGGCCGAAGGTGTAGCGTTCGTTGGCGTACTTGACCGAGGCTTCCAGGCAGGCCCGGATCAGGCCGGTGGCACCGGCGGCGACGGTGTAGCGGCCGTTATCGAGCGCGGTCATAGCGATGGTGAAGCCCTCGCCTTCCTCGCCCAGCCGGTTCTCGACCGGCACCTGAGCGTCCTGAAGCGCGATCCAGCCGGTGTTGCCGGCGCGCACCCCCAGCTTGCCGTGGATGGTGCCGGTACGGACGCCGGGGAACCCCCGCTCGACGATGAAGGCGGTCATGCCCCGGTGGCGCTTCTCCGGATCGGTCTTGGCGATCACCAGGAAGTGGTCGGCCACATCGGCTAACGAGATCCACATCTTCTCGCCGTTGAGAACGTAATGGTCGCCGTGGCGCACTGCCCGCGTCTGGATGCCGGCGGCATCGCTGCCCGCGCCCGGCTCGGTCAGGGCGTAGGTGGCGATCTTGGCGCCTTGGGCCTGGGGCACCAGATACTTCTGCTTTTGCGCCTCAGTTGCCCACTGGAACAACGTCAGGCTGTTCAGGCCGACGTGGACCGACATGATGACGCGGAGCGAGGTGTCCACGCGCTCGAGTTCCTCGCAGGCCAGCCCCAGTGCGATGTAGTCCATGCCCGCGCCGCCGTAGCGCACGGGGACGCAGATGCCCAGGATGCCCAGTTCGCCCATGCGCTTGAACACCCAAGGGATGTGCTCTTGCTTGCGGTCGTGCTCTTTGATGACGGGGCGGACCTCGCGCTCGGCAAAATCGCGGACCATGCGCCGGACGCGCTCATGCTCTTCCGAGAGGGAGAAATCCATGGGCTTAGGCTAACCTCCTGAAGGGGCCATTATATCCGCTTTCGGGCCGAGGACAAAAAGCAGAAACCTGGCAGGTGCCGAGGCGAGACCTCCGAAGCTTATCCATCTTCCCCTATCCGTCCACCCATATCTCGACAATCCGGTCCAACCGGAAGGTGCGCTGGTCCTGGCGCAGATGGCAGTAGGCGACGACGTAGGTGCCGCTGACCTGAATGACGTCAATGGCGCGCTCGGTCAGTGCGCCGTCATGGTCGGCGTAGCGGATGCGCAGGCGGCGGCCGGTCTGAAGGGCCTCGAGCAGAGGCACGGGCAGGCTGGGGGACAGAGCCGCCTCGAAGCGGATGTCGCCCCCTTGCGCCCGGATGACATCAGCCACGGTGCGTACCCCGCGCCAACGCCGGAGGTCGGCCACCATCCGGTCAAAGACCAGCTTCGTCGTGCGCACGTCGGCCATCGCCCGGTGCTCGATTTCGGGGAAGATGCCGAACCGGCGGCCGACCTGGCCCAGGCTATTACTGGCGAAGGTATAGCAACGGCGGGCCAGCGCCAGTGTGTCCACCACCGGGTTGGCCAACGGGGGGCGGCGCAACCGGTTCCATTCGGCTGCCAGGAAGCTCAGATCAAAGCGCGCGTTGTGGGCAACCAGAACGGCATCCTCGGCCAGTGCCTCGACCGCGTCTATGACCTCGGCGAAGCGCGGTGCTCGGGCT
>CADDZL010000088.1 GCA_902812335.1 Chloroflexota bacterium
GTCTTGGGCCTGGCCCAGGCCGACGATCAGCACGCGCCGGGCGGGGATAGCGCCCCGCGGGTAAAGGACAGCGGTCTCATTTAACTTGCCCTTGAAGTCGCCGCCAGCGATCAGATCGCGAATCGCGCCACCCAGCGCCTGGTCCGTCGCCCCGGTTGCACCCCCCGGCTGGGTCACGCCCTCGAACAGATTAATGACGATCAGATCGGTGTCCTGCTCTTGAATTGCCCCATGAATGACTTTGATGTCCATACGTTATCTTCTCTCTCTTTCGTGACTTTGGTGATCCCTCTTCGTGTTCTTTGCGGTTAGAGGCCCAATTCCTGGCGCAGCCGGCGCAGGATGGCGAGGGCCTGGTGCAACCGCTCGCGGTTTTCCGGCCGGTTGTACCAGGGGCTGGCACCCGATGGGTGAGGCAGCGGGACGATCCAGCGGCCGCCCTCGCGTTTGGCTGTACCGATGATGGCTTCCAGCGGTGTGGATCTGTCATAGAACAGGCCCAATGCCAGCCGACCGACCGGGACAATCACCGCCGGGTCCACCAGAGCCAGTTCGCGTTCCAGGAAGGGCCGGCAGAGCGCCTGCTCGACCGCGCTGGGCACGCGGTCGCCCCGGCCGTTGCTTCCCTTCCCCGGAAAGCACTTGGTCACGGCGGTCATGTAGTGCCGCGCCCGGAACTGCTCCTCTTCCCAGCCGGCCTGAGCCAGCCAGGTGAACAGCCGCCGTCCTGCTGACCCGGCGAACGGCCGGTGTACACGCTCTTCGACCTTGCCCGGTGCCTGGCCGATGAGCATCAGCCGCGCCCCAGCCGTACCGGAGATGATAGGTGTCGAGCCAATCGGGTAACCGGCTTCGGCGCAGGCCCGGCAGGTGCGGATCTTGGCCTGGAGCGCGGCCAACTGCGCGGCCCTCACCTCCGCCCCCTCATCCACAGCGCAGGAGAGGGGAGGGTTGGCCCTCGGCCCTCTATCTTCAACGGGCTCCAATGCCATATAGCACCCGTGCCTGGTAGGTGAAGGCCTCCGGTGGCAGCCTGCTCAGTTGGCTCAGGCACTCGTCCTCGAACGCCTGGCGCTCGGCTTGAGGCAGGTCGGCCAGCCGCCAGGCGTTCTCGCCCCAGGCGCTCTTGTAGGCGAAATAGTCCTGCGGTCGCTGCCAATGGTGGGTATGGCTGGCTGCCTCAACGTGGATGGCCTGGAAGCCGGCCTCGAACAGGCGGCGGGTCAGGCGTTCCGGGCTACCCAATTCATTGTCCCAGTGTTCCCAGAGCGCATCCAGCCACTCCGGTGTCTGCAAGGGAGCGTAGCGACACAGGGTCTTCTCGAAGATGATGCGGGGGCGGAAGGGTGGGTCGGTGTCAGCCAGAGCGCGGTGCCAGGCGGTCACGACCAGCCGGCCGCCGGGCACGAGCACGCGGCGCATCTCTGCCAGCGCCTGCTGGCGCTCCGGCAGGTGGTTCAAGCCGAAGGCACATAACACCACCTCAAAGGTGCTGTCACGGAAGGCCAGGGCTTCGGCGTCCACGCGGCCAAAGGTCAGGTGGGGCAGGCCCAGGGCGCGAGCAACCCGGGCAGCAACGACCAACTGCCCCTGCGCCAGGTCTATACCGACGACCGCACCGCCCGGCCCAACCGCCTGGGCAGCCAGCCGGGCGGCCGTACCCGTCCCCGTGGCCACATCCAGAACGCGCTCCCCCGGCCTCAAGCCGGCCATCTCGACCATGCGCCGCGAGAATGTGGTCATGTACGGCACGATGTAGCGTTCGTAATGCTCGGCGGCCGGGTCGTAGTAGGCGGCAGTGCGCTGCTTGACCTCAGTCGTCTGCGCCTTGGCCGGTTGCTCGCCTTTTGTCGCTCGCATGGTAATCCTGTTTCGCCCTAAGCTCCTCATAAGTCTGCCGCAGCAGTAGGGCATCGTCCTCCATCTTCGGGCTCTCGCACAGTATCCGCCCCTGGATGCCGAAGTCCAGCAGGGCCTGCAGCAGGTCACGATAGCGCAGGTCGGCCTCGGCCAGCGCCAGATGCTCCTTCTCGCCACGTGGGCCGTAGTCAATGCCGGAGAGGTGGATGTGCATGTCATGCAGGCCGCGTGGCCCCAGTTCAGCGGCGACCAGGCGCAAGATGGCGGCGAATTCCTCATAGCTGTTGACCGCACCATCGCCGGCGCGGGCGTGCAGGTGGGCGAAGTCAATACAAGGGGCCACGCCTGCCACCTCGCGGCTCAGTGCCAGCACCTCTTCCAGCCCGCCAAACATGGCGGCCTTGCCGGTCGTTTCGGGCCGCAGCCGGACGTCAGCACCTTCGGCCCGCAAGATGGCCGTGAGTTCCGTCAGTTGGTCCTTGATGCGTGCGTAGACCTCCGCCGGCGGCTGCTCATGGTACGAGCCCGGGTGGAAGATGATGTCGGTCGCGCCGCACTTCCAGCCGGCGCGGGCGGCTTTCAGCAGGCGCTCACGGCTGGCTTCAAGCGTCTCCGGCTCCTGGGCGTTGAGGTTGATGTAATAGGGGGCGTGGACGCTGAGGGCGACATTATGCAATGTGGCGGCCGCCTTGATGGCGGCGCAGGTCTCGTCGCTGACACGCACGCTCTGCACCCAGGCCAGTTCGAGTGCGTCCAATCCCAGCTCCCTGCTGTAGGCGATGCCGTTGACCGTTCCGCCCGGCTTGGGCGTTTTCAAGGGAGAGCCGACGGTGCCGAAGAGTACACCGCCGGGTCCGTTGTGCGATAGTTGCCCCATGCTGGAATCCTCTGGCGATGAAATCGCAGGCGGGGTAATTGTAGTACGAAAGCCAATAGGGGGCCAAACTGGGGAAGGGGTTCACAAAGGCGCAGCGGGTTGGGGTGCCTCCAACCCGCTGCCGGCGATCGGATGTTCGGTGCTGTGTTCTGAGCCTTAAGCTATGTTCCCCCGATAATCCTCTCCTGCCCCAGATTGGGCTCGTTTCTCTGTAGACTACTGTATCTCACAGAGGCGTGATTGAAGCATCGGGTTGAGTTCAGACTGGATCAAGAAGCTGAACTCTGGGCGAGACCTGTTTGCGGCACTTTCTTCATGGACGATATATACCATACAGAGACCTGGCATCTGCAACAGGTTGACCTTTCCGTTGATGTCGAGGTCGTAGCCTGAATGCCCTAGCCTGTATAACATTGATGATCTCTTTTGGAGAATTGTGCCACCTTTATCTTGATCCGGTTTAACGAACGGCCAGCGCGTTCACCGAGTGCTCCGGCCACAGGCGCTTCCAGGTCCATTCATCCCGCCGGGCCTGCAACACCTCGCCCCGCGAGGTGATGGCGAATAGCTCCGATGGCCGCGCCCGACTGAAGGCGAAACGCTCGACCATATCGGCCATCGGCACACGCAAGCCATCTGAGGCCAGTTCCCATGTGTCGCCGCCGTCGGCGCTGCGCACGATGCGGCCCTGTCGCCCGATACCCAGCGCCGGCCCGGCTAGGACGGTGCGCGGCTCGTCCGGGTCGATCCAGACGGCGCGGGTGTAATCGTCCCAGAGTTCGTCCCAGCTCTGGCCGCCATTGCGGCTGCGGTAGAGTCCACCGCCGGTCGCAGCGAAAAGGGTATCCGGGTTGCCGGGGTGCAGCTCTACCCAATGGACATCCTCATGCACGCCGTTGCCGAAGATAGTCCAGGTGTGCCCCCCATCGTTGCTGCGGATGACGCCGCCGACCTCGACCGCGGCCCAGATGCGCTCGCCGGCCAGGGCGAAGCTGCGCACGGCCCCGGCTTCGGGCGAGTAGGGCAAATACCAGTCGCGTGCGCCGGGCAGGGCGCGCACGGCCTGAAGTTCCTCCCAGCGTTCGCCGCCGCAATCGGTGTGGAAGACCGCCGCCGGCTCGGTGCCGGCGTAGGCCAGGCCTGGCAGCGCCGGCTGAACTGCCAGGGCCCGGATATGGCCGACAACCGGCCCGGTGCTGGCCGGGACCCAGGTCTGGCCAGCGTCGTCGCTGCGGAAGATGCCCTCGGTCGTCCCGGCCAGAATCGGGCTGCCGTTTTCAGGCCAGGTCGCCAGGGCTGTGACTGCGTGCCCGGCCAGGCCGTGCCTAACCTCACGCCAGGTTCCATCCCCCGTCTGGCGATAAACCACGACGCCGCGATCCGTTCCCAGGTAGACCTGTTGTATATCGTTCATTGGCGAGACCTTACCTTACCTTTCAGCACCTCCTCCCCTCTTCCCTCCCCTATGAGGGGAAGGGGGGAGAGGTCTAAATGATCAGCGAAACATCACCGAACTCGTGCCACAAATACTTCTGGGCGATAGCTTCATGATAGGCCCGCAGGATCAACTCCTTGCTTCCGGCGAAAGCGACCGCCAGGACCATGCGCGTCGAGTCCGGTTCGTGCAAGCCGGTCACGAGCCCATCCACAGCCTTGAAGCGATAACCCGGCGTGATGTATAGATCCGTCCAGCCCTGGCCCTCGTGGATGACGCCGGCAGCGTCCGCTACCGTTTCCAATGTGCGCGTCACGGTGGTGCCGATGGCGATGACCCGGCCGCCGTGCTGGCGGGCATGGTTGATGGCTTGAGCCGCCTCCGGTGTGACCTGGTACCATTCCTCGACCATGGTGTGTTGCTCAACGTCCTCTTCTTCGATAGGCAGGCCGCTGACGCCGGTGTGCAGGATAAGGCGTGCCAGGTACACGCCACGCTGACGTAGCGACTCAAGCAGTTCCGGCGTGAAGGCCCGCCCGGCCGAGGGCATCTCGGCCGAACCGGGGAACTGAGCGTAGACGGTCTGATAGGCGTCCAATCCCCAGCGGTCTTTGACGTAATGATAGCGGATCGGCTGGCCGATTTCAAGCAGCCACTCACCCATTGACCGGCCGTTTAGCTCAAACTCGACCAGCCAGAGTTTCTCAATATCGCGTCGGCGTTCCACAAGCCTGCCGGTCAGCCTGCCCGCGCCGAAACTCAAATGCAGCCCCGGCCGCAGATCGGCCTCGTCAGGTTTAATCACCGCCTGCCAGATGCGGCCGCTGTGGTTCTGGCTCCACTGCGCCGACAGGCGGGCCTCGATCTCCTGACCGGTCTCGGTTGTCCCCTGCAAGGCGGCGGGCCGGGTAGCACTGGCGTTCAGGACGACGATATCGCCGGGGCGCAAATAGTCGCCGATCTGGTAGAAGCGGCGGTGCTCGAGCGCGCCCGTGTCGCGGTGGATGACGAGCAACTTGACCTGGTCACGGCGCAACCCGCGTGCCTCAGCCGGCGCCGAGGCTTCCAGACCCTCCGGTAGTTCGAAGTGCAATTCCTGGCGTTTCATGGCACACTCCCCCACATCGTCCCCATGATAACGCCAATGCCCTCCGGTCGCACCGACCGGAGGGCGTGATCTGAACTGGACAAAGGGACAGGCAGCGAAAGAAGCGGACGCTGATAAATGCTGTCAGCGCCCCATCCCAGGTCTATCGGCGCAGCCTGATCCAGCGGTCCGGTAAGTTCTGGTCTTGCAGCCGGCTTAGAGCGCGGCGTATCCCACCCAGGAGCAGCGTAGGCCGCAGGCGACGCCATAGGGTCTCGGCTTCGGGGCTGGCGCTGCCTCGCCCAAAGCGCTCCTGGACGTACAGATCGGTGATGCGCGTGATCGGCTCGCGGCCTTCAGGCACAACTTCCGCCAGAACACGAGCGCGCTCGTGGGGGGTCTGATGTTCGCCAAGCCGGATGCCCAGCCAGCGGGCGTAGCGCAACAGGCGGGCGTAACTGCGGCTGACGATGCTCAGCCCACCCAGGCCACGCCACTCCGTGGACCAGAACACGACCGCACCGGCAGCACCGGCCAGGACGAGCGCCAGCAGGCCCACGCCCACACGCGCCCGCGTCGGCGCCGACCCCAGGAATCCGCCGCTGGTATCTTCAAAGCCGGTACCCTCCTCAGGCCCCTTCCCATTGCGCTGGAGCTGGTTTAGCTCCGAGTTGGGCCCAAGTGGCGTGTTGTCGCCCCGGTCAGGGCGGTTGGAGTTACCGCTCTGGGCGCTGCTCGGCGTCGTCGGCCGCTGGATGGGGTCCTGGGACACGGTTGGTTCGAATTCGACCCAGCCGTATTTGGGGAAGAACACCTCCGGCCAGGCGTGTGCATCGCGTTCACGTACGCGATACACCTGGAGGTCGGCATTCCACTCGCCCTGAGCATAGCCGGCCGAAAAGCGCGCCGGGATGCCCAGAGTGCGCAGCATCACGACCATAGCCGAGGCGTAATAGTTGCAGTAGCCCTCTCGTTTCTGGAACAGCACCCAATCCACTGCGTCATGTCCATCGGGTGGCGCGTCCACATTGAGGTTGTAGCGGATATTCTGGCGCAGCCAGGTCTGGATGGCCAGGGCCTTATCATAAGGGTTGTCGAAGGGCGCTGTGATGGCTTTAGCTAAGTCGCGGGTGCGTTGGGTGGTTGAGTCAGGTAGTTGCAGATAGCGGCTGGTTACCCAGTCGGGATAGTCGGTTCCGGCCTGGCGCAGTTCGCTCTCGCTGGCCTCTGTCACCGTCGAGACGACGGTGTATACGTCTCCCTGACGCAGCGTGTCACGCGAGTGCATTGAGGAGATATTGGCCAGCCCATCTGAGGTGAGGCTAAACTGTATCGCCGCGGTGCGGTTCACCCACAGCGGTTGCGGTGCGCTATATAGCAGGCTGGAGGTCGGCAGGAAGGTCATGATCGTCTGGGTGACTACACGGCGGCCTTCGAAATAAGGCAAGGGCAGATCGGGTCGGCTCGGATCGAGGTACGTCAGGTTCTCGTCGGTGTTGGTCCAACTCATGCCGTTGAATTCATCATAGACAACCGCACGCCAGTAATAACGGCCCTCGGTGATCTGGGGCGCCTGGACATCCATGATGGGGACATCGCTCAACTGGACCGGGCCTCCCAGGTTGAGGAACCGGCCATAGGCGTCAGAAGAAACCTGGCCATAGCTCTTAAGCGCTGAGAACAGGCGGGACCAACTCTCACCTACCATCTGCCAGGGTCGGCTGCCGCGTCCGATCACGCTGGCCACCGCCGAACTGGCCGAGGCCGGCGGCGACTGCCAGGCGATAAAGATCACCAGCGCGGCCACGATCACGCCGGAGCGGAGGAAGCCATACCACAGGTCCGGGTTGAAGTTGACGTGGGCCCTGCGCCACTCCTCGGTGCGCCGGACGAAGTGCATGTGCACAATGAACAGCAGGGCACACAGGAGAAACAGGATCAGGTACAGGTAGAGCTTGGCGGGGCCATAGTAGTAGTAATTGATCAGGAGCAGGGCGACACCGATGGGCAGGACGGCCTGCCACTCGCGGCCCCAGCGGTAGGTGTACCAGGCGGCCACATAGCCCAGCACCCACATCATGGTCCCCATCACGACGACGAACATGAGGCTGTCGCGGCTTTGGCCGCCGCCCACGGCCTTGGACAGCCAGGTAGCCAGCCGCATCGCCAGAAAGATAATGCGGTCGTGCCAGTTGGTGGCTTCGATCAGACTGCCGGCCGAGTAGCCGATCCAGAAGATGCCGTAGACGGCGCTGAAGACGTGGGCAACGATGGGCGGGAAGCGGCTCTTAGCCAGTGCCAGACCAGCGAGGACGGAGATGACGGCGACCGATTGGAGAACCCATAAGCCTTCAGTCCACCCGGCTGCCAGGAGGGCCCAGGCAACCGCGAGTGACATTCCCAGGAGCAAGACCAGCGACGTCCAACCCTCTTTAAATTGTGGCCGAGTATTCATAATCCCATCCCTGATACACACTCACCCTGAAATCTATACCACTAAGGCCCACGACAGGTTCACATGCTCTGCTATTCTATCCCCAGGCAGAGGGGCTGTCAAGCGCTTTTTCAGTAAACCATCTCGCCGCGAACGAAGGCCGCTGTACGCGGGTCGCTCGGGTCAATGAAGAACTTACCCGCCTCACTGACCTCAATAAGTCGCCCGTCAAGCAGCAAGCCGGCGCGATGCGCCAGCCGCTTGGCCTGGAAAACATTATGCGTCACCAACACAATGGTCGTCCCGCGCTCGCGATTCAGGTCGGCGACGATGCGCTCAATGAGGCCGACATTGTAAGGATCGAGGTTGGCCGTCGGCTCATCCAGGAGCAGCACCGCCGGCTCGATGACGATAGCCCGTGCCAGCGCCACCCGCTGCATCTCGCCGCCGGAGAGCGTCCGCGCCGGCGTCGAGGCCAGAGAGTCCAGGCCGACCTGTTCGAGCACCCTGTGCACCCGCTGCGCGATTTGATCGTCCCCGCGGAGATGCAGGCCATAGGCCACGTTGCCGAAGACCGTCGTGTTGAGGAGCACCGGGCGCTGAAACACCATGGTCACGCGGCGGCGGACGCCCAGCGGCGCCATCCGGTTGCTATCCGTCACGTAATCGCCGAAGCGAATCTGCCCTGTGGTCGGTAGCTCCAGGAAATCGAGCAGGCGCAACAGCGTGCTCTTGCCCGACCCACTGGGGCCGACCAGGCCGAAGACCTCGCCCCGCATGATGTCCAGCGCTTCGATATTGAGCACGAGGCGCGAATTGTAGACCTTTGTCACGCCTTCGAGGCGGTACACCGGCTCACTCATCCTTCGAGTGCGCCCCCTTGCAGCTTCAACATCGCCAGATTGGTCAGAAAGGCAATGCCCAGAAGCACAAGGCCGAGGGCGATGGCCTGGTCGAAATTGCCCTGCCGTGTTTGCAGGACGATGGCTGTGGTCAGCACGCGGGTGGACCCCTGAATGTTACCGCCGACGAGCATGACCGCACCGACCTCGGAAATAACACTGCCGAAGCCGGCGATGATCGAGACCAGGATGCCCAGCCGCGCCTCAGAGATAATCGCCAACGTCGCCTGCCACGTCGTCGCGCCCAGCGAGAGCACCTGCTGCCGCAGGTTCGGATCAACCCCCATCACCGCAGCCATCGTAAATCCGGCGACCAGGGGGAGCGAGATGATCACCTGCGCCAGAGACATAGCCTTGGGTGTGAACAGCCAGTCGAGCCAGCCGAGTGGCCCGCTGTGAGAGAGTAGCAGGTACACGAACAGGCCGACGACAACGGGAGGAAAGCCCATGCCCGTGTAGAGGAAGGCGATGACCAGCCGGCGGCCGATGAAGCGATTCAGCCCCAGCCAGCACCCCAGCGGGATGCCGATGACGGTGCTGATCAGCAGGGCTATGCCGGTCACCTGGAGCGACAGAACGACAATACGCACCAGTTCCGGATCGAGGGTGACGATGAGGCGGATGGCTTCCAGGAAGCCGCGAACGATCTCGTTCAACCTGAACTCCCACTACCCGGCAGACGGGCAGAACGGCGGTTGGCCACAGCCACTCCGGGATCGCTGTTATTTGGTTGCGTTAGGGTAGAATAGCGGCTGGCCGAACTTGTCCACACCGTAGTTGCCGATGAGCTGCTGCGTCTCGGCCGAGGTGATCCAGTTAATGAACTTCTCCGCCAGATCGAACTTGACGTTGGGATGCTTGGCCGGGTTGACCGCGATGACGCCGTACGGGTTCAGCAGCGACCTGTCGCTGTTCTCTTTGATGCTTGCCCCACCAACGAGTATGGTGAGATTGGGCAGCCTGTCTTTCATTGACAAATACGTGCCCCGATCGGAGAGGGTGTAGGCTCCCTTCTCATTCGCGAAAACCAGCGTGTCGCCCATGCCCTGACCGAGCGACTTGTACCAGTCGCCTTTGGGATCGACCCCGGCTTGCTTCCAGAGGTCTTTCTCTTTAGTGTACGTGCCGGAGTTATCGCCGCGTGAGGCAAAGGTGGCCTGCTTGCTCGCAATCGCCTTGAAGGCCTCGGTGGCGGCCGCCATGCCCTGGATGCCGGCCGGGTCTTGTGTCGGGCCGACGATGATGAAATCGTTGTACATCACATCGCGCCGATCTACCCCCCAGCCGTCGGCGACAAACTGGTCCTCCTGAGCGCGCGCGTGCACGAGCACCACATCGGCGTTGCCATCCTGACCGAGCTTGAGCGCCTGCCCCGTGCCGACGGCAACGACCTTGACTTTGACACTGTTGGCTTTCTCAAAGACCGGCAGAATGACATCCAACAAGCCTGAGTCGAGGGTGCTGGTGGTGGTGGCCAGGATCATCTCTTGAACGGGAGCCGGGGCTGTAGTTGGAACGGCTGTGGGTAGCGCGGCCGTGGGGGCGGCCGCCGGACTGCAGGCGCTGGCAATGAGCATCACTGTCAGGCCCAGCAGCCCCGGTCGTTTCATTGCTGACTTCATGGGAAGCATCTCCTTTCAGTTTCTGTCAACGGATGTCGGCGATGACCTCGCCCATGCGTGTAATATCGTAGCCGCTGAATGCAGCCGCTGCCTGGCGGAATTCGGCCTGGTGTATCATCTCGAGAAGCGCGTGCAGACGCGGCGAGTCGAACACGGCGCGGGTGATCACCAGGTCGAACCGCTCCTGGCCCAGCGGGATGAACCCCAGCCCCCACGCCTGTGCCACAGCGCGAATTCCCGGCCCAACATCGGCAGTGCCTGAGGTGATGGCCGCCGCGACGGCGTTGTGGGTCGGCGCCTCACGATCGTAGCCGGGGATTGCCTGTGGATTGACCCCTGCCCGGCGCAGGCGATGGTATAGTAGCAGCCGGGTGCCCGCACCGCGCTGGCGATTGACGAAGCGAACGTCGGCGCGGATCAGGTCACGCAGGTCGCGGATGCCCTTCGGATTAGCCGCTGCGACCATTAATCCCTGCTCGCGGTAAGCCAGGTTTACGAGCACGGCGGGCTCTTCGAGCAGTAGGTGCTTGACGAACGGGACGTTGTACTCGCCAGAGTCAATGTCAAGGAGATGAATGCCTGCCAGGTCGGCGCGCCTTTCCTGCAAAGCCAGCAGCCCGCTCAGGCTGCCGACCGGCTGCACGGAAAAGCGCATTTCGGGATACCTGTCGGCCAGGCATCGCGCCAGCAGGTCGAGCACCGGGTCGTCGCTACCAATGGCGATGAGGGTGTGCGTTGCTGGCAGAGGCCGAGCGGCGCGGCTTGCGGAGACAAGCGCTTCACTCGACCCGAGCCATGATAAGGAGGCCTCCGTTTCGCACCGCCCAGCTTCTGCCAGCAGCCACTGCCCCACGTCGCGTGCGCTTTGAGCGGCCTGGGACAGCGTCCGATACATCTCCCGTTGCGATTCCAGCGCGCGCCGCCGTGCGGCGACCAACTCGCCGGTCGTGACGACGCCTGCGGCAAGCCCGAACCGGAGCTTGACCAGGAACTCATCGCGTCCGCGTTCGATTGTGGTGGATGGCTCGCTCAGCCAGCGCCGTAGTTCCTCACCTCCCTGCTCCGTCAAGGCATACACTTTGCGGTCAGGCCCTTGCTCGCCGGGCTCGATGCGCGCAACGACCCATCCCCGGCGCTTCATCGTTGAGAGCAGCCGATAGAGTTGGCCGAAGTCGATACGCCACGCCGGGCCAAATTCGTCTTCGAGTTCGCGCCTGAGCTGGTAGCCATACCGCTGGCCTCGGGCCAGCAAACCCAGCACGGCATGGGCGATGGACACGGCGCTATCTCCTTTCGTAGCAAGTGAAACCACTATAGGTAATACCTATAGTACTACCGCAAGCAATTCCTGTCAAGCTGGAACTGAGCAGGTGATTCAGAATCTGACCTCTTCCCCTATCCCTCCCTTAGCAGGGAAGGGGGACAGGGAGAGATCCTGTCCGGCAGCCAGCACGGGGACCTCCTATCAAAGTTGGGAGAGGGGCCGGGGGTGAGGGCGGTAGATGGCGTCGGCGTTGGGCTCGCCGGCTGGTGCGAACCGGCCGGATTGGATGGGGGGTCGGCTCTGATGATATAGAATGCCTTTGGTCACCGCCGGATGACGGCGCGAACGAGCAGCAGCAGCCCGATCAGGATGATGAGCGCCGGGCCGAATAGCTTGAACAGCAAACCGCCGAAGACCGAGGCGAACAGCGCAAAAGCGCCGGCGCTGATGGCGGCCATGACCAGGCCGGTGGTGGTCGCACCGGAGCCCCAACCGCCGAAGACGGACCCCAGAGCCAGGCCCAGGCCAACCCCGGCAGGGATCAGCGTCCAGGCGTAGGCCCAGCTCCCCCAGTCACCAGAGAGGACGTTATAGGTGAAGATCAGGCCCAGGGCCAGCAGGATGGTGCCGGGGATGAACAGGCCGGAGAGTTCGCGCCGGTTCTGTGGGTTGATCAACGCCGGGATGTAGAAGACGAGTGCGCCAGCGTAGAAAATGGCCGGCCACAGCAAACCCAACAGGTCCCGGCGCAGCACCACCGATAGCAGGTTGAGGGCGAGGAACAACAGGCCCAGCCCGATCAAGATGACCCCCAACACCAGACCGCCGATCCGGCCGGACGGGGGCTGTGAGGTACCAGACATGATTGACCTCCTTATTGGCTACAACCCGGCCGCTGACCAAGATGCAGGGGCATTCTATCAGATTCTCAGAAAACTTCCAAGAGATGCGGGCGTCACGGGTGCATTTCAGTTTTGGGGCAATCTGGGGGAAGATAGGGGCAAACGAATGACTGGAGAGATGCCCCATGAAACGCACCCGCGCCGAGTTGAAAGCGGAATTGATGGCCCAGGCCGAATTGCTG
>CADDZL010000089.1 GCA_902812335.1 Chloroflexota bacterium
GGATGGTACCTGAGCGGATTGGCCCCCGCAGCCAACAAGTGAGCTGAGGATGCTTGCCATGAACAACCCCAGAAGACAGCCTCTCGTCAGACTTGCCAGACTCATCAGACGCACCTCCTTCTATCTAACGGTGCACCTGCTCTTACGCCTGATAGCGTGGCTGCATTAGAACAGGCCGACGACTTTGCCGGTCTCCAGGTCAATGTCCACCTTCTGAAAAGCCGGCTTGGACGGCAGGCCCGGCATGGTGCGCATGTCGCCGCACAGCGGATACAGGAAGCCCGCGCCGACAGAAGCGCGCACATCGCGGATGGGCAGGCGCCAGCCGCGTGGAGCACCCTTCCAGCTCGGCTCGTGCGACAGCGACAGGTGCGTCTTAGCCATGCAGATGGGCAGCTTGTCGAAGCCCAGTTCGGTGTAGAGCTTGATCTTGCGTTCGGCCTCCGGCAAGTAGTCCACACCGTCAGCCCCATAGATATGCGTCGCGATCGCCTCGATCTTCTCCTTGATAGGGACATCGAGCGGGTATAGGAAGCGGAAGTTCGAGGGCTTCTCGCAGGCAGCGATGACAGCTTCGGCCAACTCCGCCCCGCCCGCGCCACCATTCGCCCAGACCTCGGACACGAACGCGCCCTCGGCGCCCGCCGCGACCGCCTGCTCCTTAATCAACGCGATCTCGGCATCGGTGTCGGTGGTGAAGCGGTTGACGGCGACAACGACCGGGATGCCAAACAGGCGAGCGTTTTCAATGTGCTTTCTGAGGTTGGCGCAGCCGCGCTCCAGCGCCGGCAGGTTCTCCTGAGCCAACTCCGGCGGGATCGGCTTGCCGGCGACGACCTTGCCCAATCCGCCATGCATCTTCAGCGCGCGCACCGTCGCCACCAGCACGACGCAATTGGGGATCAGCCCTGAAGCGCGGCACTTGATGTCGAAGAACTTCTCCATGCCGCAGTCAGCGCCAAAGCCGGACTCGGTCACAACGTAGTCGGCCAGCTTGAGCGCGATGCGGTCAGCGACGATGGAGGAGTTGCCGTGGGCGATATTGGCGAAGGGGCCGGCATGAACAAAGACCGGGCTGCCTTCCAGCGTCTGCATCAGGTTCGGCATGAGTGCGTCCTTCATCAGGACGGTCATCGCACCGGCCACCTGCAAGTCCTCGGCTGTGACTGCCTTGCCCGCCTTGTTCGTGCCGATAACGATGCGCCCCAAGCGGGCCCGCAGGTCCTTCAGGTCGGTCGTCAGCGCCAGGATAGCCATCACCTCACTGGCGACGGTGATGTCATAGCCGGTCTCGCGCGGGTAGCCATTCTCGCGCCCCCCCAGGCCAATGACGATATTGCGCAGGGCCCGGTCGTTGATATCCACCACCCGGTTCCAGGTGATGCTGAAGGGATCAATGTTGAGCGCATTGCCGTGCAGGATGTGGGCATCGATCGCGGCCGCCAGCAGGTTATGGGCCGCACCGACAGCGTGGATGTCGCCCGTCAGGTGCAGGTTGAAATCTTCCATCGGCACCACCTGGGCATAGCCACCGCCGGCGGCACCGCCTTTGATGCCAAAGGTAGGCCCCTGCGACGGCTGGCGGATGCAGGTGAACACGCGCTTGCCCAAATAATGCAGCCCCTGGCTGAGGCCGATGGTCGTGACGGTTTTGCCCTCTCCCAGAGGGGTAGGGGTGATGGCCGTCACGTCAATGTATTTGCCGTCAGGAACGTTCGCCAGCCGGCTGAGCACATCGAGATGGACTTTGGCTTTGTACTTGCCATAGAGGTCCAGATCATCCTGGCTGAGCCCGACGCTCTCGGCGATCTCAATAATGGGTTTGAGGGTGGCGGCCTGGGCGATCTCCAGATCGCTTGGCACTTCTTTGACGAGTGGCATATCCTTACCTCCTGAAAAGCAGATAACGGTCACCGACAGATGATAGAGGCGCGGCCCAAATCGCCTCTACCAACGATGCCGGCCCATATACTGGATGATAAGGGCTTCACGCCGGTGCGTATAGTGGCAGATGTCATCTTTCTGGCGTGACATTGGTCAGGAGATCATGCGGCCAGCAACATCCGTTTAGAAAGTGAACCCAATCTGAACACAACCTGACGCATACAGGCAGTGGGGATATGCTAGGATGGCAGACAGTGGACGATCTTTCCCCGACCCCTTTTTGATCAGGGGGAGCGGAGAAAAGGCGAATAGTTGATGGAGGTATAATTATGGCATTCTTTTTAGGCAAGCGCCCGCTGCGCAACGTGACGGTGAACAAGACGATCCCGGTGGCCCCAGCCCCAAGCTGGCTGCCGACGTCGCTGCAGACACCGCCAGAGCTATACATCCTATCCGGGTTCCAGGCTGAACTGCCCGACGGCCAGCCGTATGCACGGGCTTACGTCCACGCCCGCAAGCGCGGCGAGGATTGGCTTCTGGAGCAGTAAGCGACGCACGGATAGGAGAACTCATGGGGCCTCCTCAGAGGCCCTATGAGTTCTCCCGGCTTCCTTCTCTTTGTAAGAGAGAGGCCGGTGTTGGTCGAAGGAGACAAGGCGATGGCGTGTAGAATTCTGGTGGTTGATGATGAGCCCGACATGGTTGAGTTGCTGCGGCTGATTTTGAGACGGGGGGGCTGGGAGATATTGACGGCCACAAGCGGCACGGAGGCGCTCCAGGTAGCCGATCGCTACGTGCCAGAACTGATCCTGCTCGATATCATGATGCCCGACCTCAGCGGGCATGAGGTGTGCGTCCGCTTGCGGGCCGATGCACGCTTCTGCCACATTCCCATTCTGGCGTTCACGGCACAATGCCAACTGGAAGAGCAGAGGCTGGCTCTGCAATCGGGAGCGGATGACTTCATCGTCAAACCAATCGCGCCCCGTGATCTGGTACAACGGGTGCAATCCTTCCTGGTGCCGGCTCCTGCCCTGGCCTAAGAATAGCCGGCAGCTAATACCAGCCAGGAGGGGCGAAGCGACTTGCTTCGCCCCTCCTGCTTTTGCTCCCACGTGCATTGATTGGACAGGCGCAGGGACATCAAACCGCTCTTCTCCCTCAATAACATGACCTTTGTCACCCACAAAACATCACATTTGCCACTATAGCAAGACTTATGCCTGATCTATCATAGAAGCGCAGGAGGGGCAGTGTGCGCGCTGTCCCTGCCAAACTCACAAGACGGCGGATGGAGGTAAAATGGCGAAAGGGAGAATTGTGATTGACAGCCAGCGCTGTAAAGGCTGTGAGTTGTGCACCACCGCCTGTCCCAAGGACATCATCCACATGTCCGAGACATTTAACACCAGGGGCTATCATCCGGCGGTCCTCGTGGACCCCGACGGCCAGTGCACCGGCTGCGCCCTGTGCGCCTGGATGTGCCCCGACGCAGTCATCACGGTGTACCGATACCGGGAAGCAGCAGCCAGCCGGAGGCCACTGGCGGTGGCAAGCACATAAGACGAAGGGCGAGAGACGGGAGACGGATCACCTCCGCCTTCGGTCCTCCGCCCTCCGCCAATGACGGAGGCAAAATGGCGAAAGAATTACTGAAAGGCAATGAGGCCATCGCCGAGGCGGCTATCCGCGCCGGCGTTGAGGCTTATTTTGGTTATCCCATTACGCCCCAGACTGAACTGCTTGAGCATATGGCCAGGCGCATGGTTGAATTGGGGCGCGTGTTTATCCAGGCGGAAAGCGAACTCGCCGCGATCAATATGGTCTACGGCACGGCCTGCACCGGCGCTCGCGTCATGACCTCCTCGTCCAGCCCCGGCATCAGCCTGATGCAAGAGGGGCTGTCCTACATCGCCGGCTCGGAGGTCCCCTGCGTCATCGTGAACGTGATGCGCGGCGGGCCGGGATTGGGCAATATCGCGCCCTCCCAGGGCGATTATTTCCAGGCAGTCAAGTTCGGCGGCCACGGCGATTTCCACCCCATCGTCCTGGCCCCGGCGACGGTGCAGGAGGCGATTGATCTCACCACGATCGCTTTCGACCTGGCAGAGAAGTACCGCACCATCGTCTATCTGCTCCTCGACGGCAACATCGGCCAGATCATGGAGCCGGCGGAGTTGCCGCCGATGCGGCCGGTGAAGAAGGAACGGCCTGCCTGGGCGCTGACGGGCGCGGCCGGCCGGCCCAAGAACATCATTTCTTCTATTTACCTCGAACCGGAAAGGCTCGAAGCCTTTAACCGCAAGCTGCAAGCCAAACTTGACCAGATCCGCGCCCAGGAAGTCCGCTATGAGGAGATGACACTCGATGACGCGGAGATCGTTGCCGTAGCCTTCGGTACCGCCGGGCGCGTCGTGAAGAGCGCGATCAAGGCTGCCCGCGCCAACGGCATTAAGGCCGGCCTGCTGCGGCCCATCACGCTCTGGCCTTTCCCCGATGACCGCATCTCACGCCTGGCGGACAGCGCCCGCGCCTTCCTGGTGGTGGAGATGAACGCGGGCCAGATGGTTGAAGATGTGCGGCTGGCGGTGAGCGGCCAGGTTCCCGTCCGCTTCTACAATCGCATGGGCGGTGTCGTGCCGCTACCCGACGAGATCCTCGAGGCGATCTCGGCGTTGGACCGCGAGAGCAAGGCTTCTCTGCACGGCCGTCTTGGAGGGATCGTCGGGGCGAATCTGCGCGAGTTTAGCGACATCCCCCAAGAAAGTGACGAACAACGGCCTGGGGCTGGCGAACGGGCCGTGGGCCGCTGGCCACTGGATAGCGACCATCGTTAGGGAGGAGGTATATGGCAACACCAGTCATGAGTCAACCGATGTCCATGTCAGGCATAGAAGAAGTTGTCTTCCAAAGGCCCCAGGCACTGTCTGAAGTGTTCACGCACTATTGCCCCGGCTGCACCCACGGCATCGCCCACCGCCTGATCGCTGAAGTCATTGACGAACTGGGCATCCGCGAGCGCACCATCGGCGTCGCCCCGGTCGGCTGTGCGGTGTTCGCGTACAACTACTTCGAGGTGGACTTCGCCGAAGCTGCTCATGGGCGCGCTCCGGCGATGGCGACGGGCATCAAGCGCGTTCAACCGGACCACGTGGTCTTCACCTATCAAGGCGACGGCGACCTGGCCGCCATCGGCACGGCCGAGATCATCCACGCCGCGACGCGCGGCGAGAACATCACCACCATTTTCATCAACAATGCCATCTACGGCATGACGAGCGGCCAGATGGCCCCGACGACGTTGCCGGGCCAGAAAACGACCTCGACGCCTTTCGGGCGCGATGTCGAACTGGCCGGCTTCCCGTTGCGCATGGCGGAATTGCTCGCCGGCTTAAGTGGCTCCGCCTACATTGTCCGGCGCAGCCTGCACGATGCGCGGGCGGTCAATGCCGCCAGGCGGGCCATTAAGACCGCCTTCCAGGTGCAACTGGCCGGCCTGGGCTTCTCAATGGTGGAATTATTGTCCACCTGCCCGACCAACTGGGGCCTGACCCCGGTGGAGGCTCTCGCCTGGGTGCGCGACAACATGATCCCCTATTACCCCCTGGGCGACTATAAGGTGCTGGAAGAGGTGAAGCGGCTATGAGACGTAAAACGTGATGCGTGATACGTGCATCTTCTCGCATCACGTATCACATCTTACGCATCACGTCTTTAGGAGAGAGGCTATGCAAGAAGAGATCATCATCAGCGGGTTCGGCGGGCAGGGGGCGCTGTTTGCCGGGCAACTCCTGGCCTATGCCGGGATGAACGAGGGTAAGCATGTCACCTGGATCCCGTCCTACGGGCCGGAGATGCGCGGCGGGACGGCCCATTGCACCGTGATCGTCGCCGATGAGCCCATCGGCTCACCCCTGGTACGGCATCCGAGCGCAGCCATCGTGATGAACAACCCATCACTCGACAGATACCAGCCGTTGGTCAAGCCCGGCGGTGCCCTTGTCGTCAATAGCTCGCTGGTCACTCAGCCGATCACGCGGGATGACCTGGCGGTGGCGCTTATCCCGGCGAATACCATTGCGGAGGAACTGGGCGACGCCCGGCTGATGAATATCGTGCTGCTGGGGGCACTGCTGGCACTGCGGCCGATCCTCCCGCTGGAGGCGATTGACCGCGCTCTGGCCGGCCACATCCCGGAGCGACATCGCCACCTACTGCCGGCGAACGCCAAGGCACTGCGCCGGGGAGCGGAACTGGCCAGAAAGGAACCTGAAACGATATGGAGAAACGATTCGTCCGGGATTGGATGACCCGTGACCCGATTACGGTGAGCAGCCGGACCACCCTGCCCGATGCCCACCAACTGATGCTTCAGCACCGCATCCGCCGTCTGCCAATCGTGGACGACGGCGTGCTGGTCGGGATTGTCACCCGCGGCGATATCCGCGGCGCTCAGCCCTCCGAAGCAACCAACCTGAGCATCTATGAGGTCCATTACCTGCTGTCGCACCTGACGGTGGGCCAGATCATGTCACGGCCCGTGATCACCGTGACGCCCGATACGACCATCTGTATGGCGGCCGGGCTGATGCTCAAGCACAAGATCGCCGGCCTGCCGGTGGTTGAAGACAGCAAAGTAGTGGGCATCATCACCGAGTCGGACATCTTCCGCATGGTGGCCCAGGCCTGGGCTGAGGATGTCGAGCCAGCCGAGTGGAGATAAGAGAGCCAGGGTAAAAGGAGAAACAGACAATATGGCCACACTGTGGTCCAAGCGTTACGCTCAGCGGACGGGGCGGGTATCGAGCTCGACCATCCGCGAGCTATTGAAGCTCACCGAGAAGGGGGATGTGATCTCGTTCGCCGGCGGGCTGCCCGCGCCGGAGGTATTCCCGGTGGCCGAGTTCCAGACGGCCTGCCACAAGGTGCTGGAGGAGATGGGTCCGAAGGCCCTGCAATATGGCACTACCGAGGGCTATCGCCCGCTGCGCGAGATGATCGTCCGCCATATGGCTCGCTATAAGATCAATGTCAGCGTAGACAATGTGCTGATCACAGCAGGGTCGCAGCAGGCCCTCGACCTGATCGGAAAGTTGCTGATCAACCCCGGTGACCGGCTGTTGGTGGAGGAGCCGACTTACCTGGGAGCGCTGCAGGCGTTCAATATGTATCAGGCTGAATATGTCACCGTGCCCATAGACGACGATGGGCTGCGCACGGACCTGTTGGAAGAGGCGCTACGGGCCGGGCCGAAGTTCATGTACATCCTGCCCAACTTCCAGAACCCCGGCGGTGTGACACTGTCGCTGAGCCGGCGGATGGAGTTGATCGCGCTGGCCGAACGCTATGGGGTGCCGATCATCGAGGACGACCCCTACGGCCAACTGCGGTACGAGGGCGAGCACATCAAGCCGCTGGTCGTGCTCGACTCCGAGCGGCCGGGCTGCGATGACGGCGGCCGCTATAGCGGCAATGTCATCTATCTCAGCACGTTCAGCAAGACGCTGGCACCCGGCTTGCGCCTGGGCTGGGTGGTCGCGCCGGAGGAGGTGATCTCCAAGCTGGTGCAACTGAAGCAGGGCACCGACCTGCACACCAGCACCTTCACGCAGATCGTGGCTTACGAAGTGGCCCGCGGCGGCTTCCTCGATAAGCACGTCCGCAAGATCCGGCAGGTCTACCGTGAGCGGCGCGACGTGATGCTGGCCGCGCTCGAACGGTACTTTCCGCCGGGCGTGCGCTGGACCCACCCGCAGGGCGGCCTGTTCCTGTGGGTCACGTTGCCGGAGTGGGTCAACACGACTCAGATCCTGCCACACGCCATCGAAGAGAAGGTCGCCTACGTGCCCGGCACGGACTTCTTCGCCAGCGGCGGCGGCTACAACACGATGCGCCTGAACTTCTCCAATGCCCGCCCGGAGATGATTGAGGAGGGCATCCGGCGGCTGGGGCGAGTGCTGGCGACACAGCTTGAGGCCGAGAAGCAAGTGGCCTGAACAGCAGTGGCCAGGGGGCAATGCTCAGCTCTCAGCCCTCTGGCCACCGATCACCGGAGGTTGTATGGATATTGGTATTCCAAAAGAACGGCGTCCTTTCGAGAACCGGGTGGGGCTGACGCCGATCGGGGTGAAGCTGTTGGCGCAGCGCGGGCACCGTTGCTATGTCGAACGGGGCGCGGGCGTGGGCAGTGGCTTCAGGGATGAGGACTATGCCCAGGCCGGCGCCCAGATCGTCTATGAGTCTGAGGAGGCTTTTGGGCGGGCTGAGTTGGTGTTAAAGGTGACGCGGCCGACGCAGGCGGAACTGGAATGGCTGCACGAAGGCCAGGTGATCATGGGCTTTTTGCATCTGGCCTCGGCGCAGCGCACCAAAACAGAGACGCTGCTGGCGCGCAAGGTAGCAGCGGTGGCTTACGAGACGATCCAACTCAATGACGGCACCTTGCCGGTACTCAAGCCGATGAGCCAGCTCGCCGGGCGGATGGTGGCACAGGTCGCCGCCCGGCTGCTGCAGAATGACTACGGTGGCAAGGGCATCCTGCTTGGCGGCGTGCCCGGCGTGCCCCCGGCCGAGGTCGCCATCCTGGGTGCGGGCGTCGTCGGGACAAATGCGGCCGCGGCTTTCCTCGGCCTGGGCGCTCATGTGACCGTGCTCGACCACAACCTGGCGCGCTTGCAGGAGCTTGACAACCGCTTCCCCGGCCGGTTGGTGACGATGGTTTCGCACTGGTTCAACCTTGAGCGGGTGTGCCGTTACGCCGACGTGCTGGTGGGCTGCGTGCTGGTGCCGGGCGCACGCACACCGCTGTTGATCACGCGCCAGATGGTCACGGCCATGAAGCCGCGTTCGGTCATCCTGGATGTCTCGATTGACCAGGGTGGCTGTGTGGAGACCAGCCGGCCGACGCATCATGGAGCGCCGACATTTGTCGAGGAGGGCATCACGCACTACTGTGTGCCCAATATGCCGGGCGTGATCGCCCGCACGGCCACGCATGCCTTCCAGAATGCCGCCTGGCCCTATATCCAGGCCATCGCCGACCAGGGCCTGGAGGCGGCCGTGGCTGCTGACATGGCCTTGATGCGGGGACTGAATACATACAACGGCGAAATCAGAAACCCGGCGCTGGCCGAGGCTTTCAGGAACGAAGGAACGTTCGATGACGAGTTGGATGGATAGTTACCGGAGTAAAATATGCACCGCCAGGCAGGCTGTCGCTGTCATTGCGTCGGGCCAGCGTGTATTCCTGACGGGCAACTGTTCAGTGCCCAAGACGGTGCTGGGGGCCCTGGTCGAACGCGCCCCCAAGCTGCATGACGTTGAGATCGTCCAGGTGCTGACGGTAGGCGATGCCTCCTATGTTCACCCGGGCATGGAAAAGCACCTCCGTGTTAACACGCTGTTCATCAGCGACAATGTGCGCGAGGCGGTCAACGAGGGCCGCGCCGACTTCACCCCTTGTCCCCTGTCGGAGATCCCAGGGTTATTTCGCTCCGGCCGTCTGCCCATTGATGTCGCCCTGATCCATGTGTCGCCGCCCGACGAGCACGGCTTCTGCTCCTTCGGCGTCGAGGTCGGCGTTACCAAGACTGCGGCGCAGTCGGCCAAGATCGTCATTGCCGAGGTCAACGAGCGCATGCCGCGCACGCTGGGCGATAGCTTTATCCATTTCTCCAAACTGGACTACATCGTCCCGGTGGACTATAAACTACCCGAACTGGTGATGGGCAAGGCCACGCCCCTACAGGAGGCCATCGGCCGCCACATCGCAGCGCTCATCCCCGATGGCGCCACGTTGCAGATGGGCATCGGCGGCATCCCCGATGGCGTCCTCAGGCATCTGCGCGATAAGAAAGACCTGGGCATTCACACGGAGCTGTTCTCAGATGGCGTGGTTGAACTGGTTGAGGCCGGGATCATCACCAATGAGAAGAAGACGCTGCACCCCGGCAAGATCGTGGCCGGCTTCCTGTTGGGCACACAGCGGCTATACGATTTCGCCCATGACAATCCCATCGTCGAGCTACATCCCAGCGAATACGTCAACGACCCCTTTGTCATCGCTCAGAACGATAACATGGTGGCGATCAACTCGGCCATCGAGGTAGATCTGACGGGCCAGGTGTGCGCCGACTCGATCGGCAGCCGCTTCTACAGCGGTGTGGGCGGGCAACTGGACTTCATCCGTGGCGCTGCCCGGTCGAAGGGCGGCAAGCCGATCATCGCTCTGCCTTCCACGGCCAAGAGCAACAGTCGCATCGTCGCTCAGCTCAAGCCGGGCGCGGGCGTCACCACCACCCGCAACGACGTGCACTACGTCGTGACGGAGTACGGCGTCGCCGACCTGTATGGCCGGACCATCCGCCAGCGCGTGCGCGCCTTGATTGACATCGCCCATCCGGACTTCCGTGAGGAACTGGAGCGGGCCGCACACGAATTGCGCTATCTGTGATCCCTCAGCCGTGCCGGATCGGGCGGATAATCAACAGGCCCCCGACCAGGATGGCCACCAGGACCAAGACGACAAAGGCTACGACGCCGCTGATCGCACCGCCCGGCGCTGGCTGCGGTGTCGGTGGCGGCTGCGATTGCAGGCTCAGGATGAAGACGGTGATATCGTTGATGTCCTGGTCAGACAAAGGGCCACCGTTGGCCTGAGACCAGGCCGGCATCACTGCGCCTCTGACGCCGTTGGCGATGGTCTGGCGGATGGATAGACCAGGCTGGATGCCGGGCCAGTCCTTCTGCAAGGTCGCCCCCACCCGACCCTGGCCGTGCGAGCCGTGGCAGCCGGCGCAGTTCTGGGCGAAAAGCTGCGCACCCCGCGTCGCATCGCCCGTGATGCCGGCGACGGCTACCGGCGTGACCGGCACCGGCGTGGGCGCCGGTGCAACCGGCGCATTACCCCCGCCCCAGGTGTTGATGTAGGCAATGATGTCGTCAATGTCCTGGTCAGACAAGGGGCCGCCGTTGGCTTGAGACCAGGCCGGCATCACCGCCCCTTTGACGCCATTGGCGATAATCTGTTTGAGTTCGACATTGACGTTGATGCCGGAGAAGGTCTTGCTCAAATTGGGGCCGACCCGGCCCTGGCCGGTGGGCCCATGGCACATGGCACAGTTCTCGGCGAAGAGCTGAGCGCCGCGTTGGGGATCGCCGCCCTGGGCCTGGGCCAGACCGGCCCAGGCGAACAGAGCCATGACGAGCAGGGCAACAATCGGCCCGGCGAAAGGCGGAGGACGA
This sequence comes from Chloroflexota bacterium, assembly GCA_902812335.1. Lineage (GTDB taxonomy): Bacteria > Chloroflexota > Anaerolineae > DSLN01 > DSLN01 > DSLN01. The sequence continues at coordinate 11,128 of CADDZL010000089.1, forward strand.
AAGACAAAACCGGGCTTCAGCCCGGTACTGGGCCATCGTTCGCCCTCCGTCGTTCGTCCCTCAGACAATCGGCCCAGAGCCACTCTCATGGTGGCCTCCTTATTTAAGCGTCATTAAGTAAGCCATGATGTCGGCCAGGTTCTGCGCGCTCATGCGCTGACCGAAGTCCTGTGGCATCACACCCGCATTGAAGCCCTGGACGACGTAGGCGTTGGGCTGGACGATGGACTCGTGGATGTATTTCTCAGCCGAGTAGCCCTCCTTGCGTGTCGCGGCCCGTGTCGCAATACCCTGGATGTCAGGGGCGATGGTGCCGGCACCACTGACATGGCAACCGGAGCAGCCAGCCGGCTTGCCATCGGCCAGCGAGGCCGTGCCATTGAACAAGGTCTCGCCGCGCGCCGGGTCACCGGCCGGCAACGTGACATCCAGGCTGGTGCCCACCGGCTGGAAGGTGGGGGCCGCCGGTGTGTTGGCCACAGCCCCGCCTGCACTCGCCTGCCAGTTCATGATGAAGTTCACCAGATCGTCAATCTGGTCGTCGCGCAGCGGACCGCCATAGCGCTGACTCCAGGTGGGCATACGCTGGGGGTAATTGGTCCCTGCCGAGGGGATGGGCCGCCCGGCCGAGACCGTCAGTCGGATAAAGTCTTGGACCGTGCCCTGGAAACCGACTTCCTTCAAGCGCTGGCCGTTGAATAGCGCCGGGTTATTGAGAGCCGGGGCGACGCCGGGGATGCCCTCACCCTGCTTACCGTGACAAGGCGTGCAGTTGGATTCGAACAACGCCGCACCGTTCTCAATCGAGCGGCCCGCCTGACTGGCCTCGAACGTCGCCATGCGGGCGGGCTCGTTGATCGCTGCCCAGCCGAGCAGCGCCAGGGTGAGCACGGTTGCGATCGTGCCGATGATGACCCGCAGCGTCATGCTATTCGCTCCCTTCGTAGTTGGATTCGCGGTGCACGTAAGTTGTCTGTTCAAACGTCCGGTCAACCAGCCCGGCAGCCGGGTTGTTAGGGTCTTTAGGGACTTTGAACAGGATGCGCAGTGTGATCTTCTTTAGATTGGGCTGCCAGTCCTCAATGACCAACACCCCCTGCCCGTTAATCAGTTCGGCACGATACTTGTCGGTGACCAGGGATTTGAGTTCATCCAACACGGCCTGCAGGCGTGGCGCGTTGGCCGGTGCGGTGTAGTTGTCATAGACGCCCGTGACAAGCTGGTCGAAGGGCACAGAGCGGATCGGCCCGGCTTGCTCC
>CADDZL010000090.1 GCA_902812335.1 Chloroflexota bacterium
GGCTGGCCCGGTGCCCCCTGGACGGGCCTGTATCCGTGGTCTCGCACTGGCACTCAGACTCGCCTCCCTGACTTGGGGCCAAGTATAGCGCAGTGGGCGGCGCCTGTCAAGGGCATCGCGCCGGCCTATCTTAAAACGCTATGGCTGTCAGGAGCGGCGCTTTGGCCCGCGCCTGGTTGGGTCATTGTCAGCAGTTCTCGAACCAGCCAGATTTCGCTGTGATTTGGAACTGTGAGGATTCGCTCCCGCTGCTCCTTCAGTCGCCTGAGTCCGCCATCTGGTGACTCGACACAGGCTCTCGGTGATCCCCGGAATTCCTTGAGCGTCACACCCTCGGCGATTCCCAGGCTCAGGCAGGACTGCCGGATCTGCTCCACCTGCCACATGCCCGGCTCTTCCACCAGGACTAGCGGCACCCCATGCGCCAGGGCATCGTTCACCGTGCCGCCGCCTGCCCTGGTCAGCATGAGGTCGAACGCCGGGCAGAGGATGTGATGCGTCTCGCCGATTGTCCGGTTGATGAAGGTGAGCCTTTCGGCCTTGGGATGTGTGCCTCTTTCGATCCCGTTGTGGTACGCCAGATTAACCCCGCGCCGGCTGGCCTCGACGGGGCTGTAGACGACCACGTTGTACTCCGGCTGGTTGCGCTCGTAATTATCTATCAGCCCCTGGAGAACCTCGTCCCAGACGGATGTGCCCGCTCCCGATATGAACAAGGTGGGGAGATCGTTCTCGATGCCCAGCAGCCGTTTGGCCTGCTGGCGGGCCCGGCTGTAGGCCTCTGGCGGGCAGCGGTCGTCCCTCTTCATCTCAGCCCTGAGTCGGGCAGCTTCCGGGTCGCCGGCAAATTCGAGGGTTGACAGTGGGCCACCCAGCGTGCCTGGGATCACCCTGGGGAAGTGGCCCAGAAGCTTTCTCCAATGGCCGTGGTAGTCAAGCGGAGAGAGCGGCTCGGCGAATATCAGGGCATCCGGCGCCAAGGCTTCATCGTTCTCAATATCGGTGAGCGCCTCTTCAACAACCTGGGCCAGGGCCTCTGGCATCGCCGCGCTCAAGGCCATCTTCCTCAGGCTGAGGCTCCAGGCATGGTCGAAGACGGTGATCGAGTTGATAGGTCGCTCGGACCTCATGGCCCTGCTCAGGTTGTGATGGTGGACAGCGCGAACTAACTGCGGCACGCCCAGATCGATCACCAGGTCAGCGCGCGCAAGCACATCCTGATTCATGAGAGCCGTGGCATACTCTGCCCTGGAGCGGGCATAAGGGAGGAGGGCCTGCTCAATGCTGCGGCGGACATCCACGGAGCCGGCCTTCTTGACCAACTCTATCCTATTGGTGATGTCTCTCAGCCTGATGATTTCAATCGGCAGACCGGCTGGGTATTTGTCTTGATGAAATTCGTAACGCCTGTCTGTGGCGACAGGGATTTTGATCTCGGAGATACGCTCGCCCGCCTGGCGGAACAATTCCCTCACGAGTCGGACGGCCCAGGCAGAGGTCCCCAGGCCATCCTCATTGGGAGCGATGACGACTGTGAGAGCCTTATCCATGAAGCGTTCGTGTACGGCATTACACGGCCTGCGGCACGCCCCCAGCTTTCACCTGCTGCACCTCGGCCAGGATGTCGCGGGCGCTTTGGCGGGCAGCTTCACCGGCCGCGCCGAGCATCTGAGCCAGTTCCTCCACCCGCCCGGCCTCGTCCAACTGGCGCACGTGCGTTACCGTCCGCTCGCCGACCACGTCCTTCTCGACTTTAAAGTGGACCTCGCCGTACCCGGCCAGTTGTGGCAGGTGAGTGATGCACAGGACCTGGTGGGCGTCGGAGATGCCCCACAGCTTGCGGCCTACCGTCGCCCCGACGCGCCCGCCGATGCCCTGATCGATCTCGTCGAAGATCAGCGTTGGTGTCTGGTCGGCCCGCGAGAGCACCGTCTTGAGTGCCAGCATCAGGCGGGAGGTTTCGCCGCCGCTGGCGATCTTCACCAGCGGCTTGAGCCCCTCGCCAGGGTTGGGCGCGACCAGGAACTCGACCCGGTCAATGCCGGTGGCGTCACAGGCGTAGCGCGCATCGCCGACCGGTACACCGTGCTCGTCTTCGACCCACCGGATGTCCACGGCAAAGCGCGCGCCGGCCATGCGCAGGTCCTTTAACTCGCGCTCGATGCCCTCCGCCAGTCGGGCCGCCGCCTCGCGCCGCGCCTGGGAGAGCTGAGCCGCCTGAGCACCGATGCGCTGGAGCAGGTCCCTCTCTTCGGCGCGTAGTGCCTCGACCCGTTCCTCGCTGTGGCTGATGCCCTCCAGTTCGGCAGCCGCTTGCCGGGCGTAGGCCAGGATTTCGGGGATGGAGTCGCCGTACTTGCGCTTAAGACGCCGGATGAGGTCCAGCCGTTCCTCGACCTCGTTGAGCCGGGTTGGATTGAACTCGATAGCTTCCTGATATTGGCGCAAGGTATGGGCGGCGTCGTCGAGTTGGTAAGCGGCCGCTTCAACGGCCTGGGCCAGGTCGCTGGTAGAGGGATCGATCTTCGCCAGTGCCGTCAGCGCCCGCGCGGCCTGGCCGATCAGGTCGAGCGCGGCGTTGGTTTCCTCGCCGCCTTCAAAGAGGAGCATATAGGCTTCGCTGGCCAGCGCGGCCAACTGCTCGGCGTTGGCCAGCCGGATGCGCTCCTCCAACAATCTGGCTTCCTCATCCTCCTCCAGGCGGGCAGCGGTGATCTCCTCCACCTGAAATTGGAGCAGGTCGGCCCGGCGCGCCAGTTCGCGCTCGTCGCGCAGCAGCTTATCCAACTCGCGCCGGACGGTCTGCAACTGGTGCACCAGGTCACCCACCTCGGCCCGCGCTCTCTCCAGGCCGGCGTAGCGGTCCAGCAGCATCAGATGCTCGCGCACACGCAAGAGGGATAGGTGCTCGCTCTGGCCATGGATGTCCACCAGATTCTGACCGATCTCCTTGAGCAAGGCCAGCGTGACCGCGCGGCCGTTGACGCGGCAGATGCTGCGGCCCTCCTGCCGGATCTCGCGTGCCAGCAAGAGTTCGTCAGGTCTTTCGCCTTCCAGCCCTTCGCGTTCCAGGATGGGGTTTACCAACGCCTGGGTGCGCTCGCCCAGGCGGAATGTACCTTCGATGCGAGCAGCCTCGGCTCCGGCGCGCACGAAGGTGGCATCGGCCCGGCCGCCGAGCAGCAGGTCCACGGCGTCAATCAGGATGGATTTGCCCGCGCCGGTCTCGCCGGTCAAGACGTTGAAGCCGGGCCTCAGGCGCAGGTCGAGTGCATCTATGATGGCAAAGTCGCGGATGGAGAGTTCGGCCAGCATAAGATTCAGAACGAGACCCGGTGCCGGGCTGAAGCCCGGTTTTCTCTAAAACCGCAACCGCGCATAAGCTGCTCCGACGGCCAGGGCCAGATACAGGAGCGGAAAGAGCAGGCCGAGCAGTGCGCCGCCTGCTCCTACGGTGAGGAGCCCCAGGGGCCTGACGAGGGTCGGCAATGCGCCCAGCACAATCGCGCCGCACACGACCAGCCATAGATACCGGCTGCGCCGGCGGCGCACTGCCCAGCGCACCGCCTCAGCGATGAAGCCACCGGCCAGCGGTGCCAGGAAGATAATAAAGAACCAGATCAGGTTGATGCTGGTCAGGAGGAGGGCTGCACCGAAGGCCAGGGGCAGGCTGACGATAGCTGCAATGACATAATCGTACCAGGTGCCCGTGTAGAAGATGGCCTGTTGCTGTTTCACACAGTCGGGGCAGCGGTAACCGACCTCGGTCAGTTGCGCATCACGCGAGCAGATGGGCTTGCCACAGCGGGCACAACGCAACGTGGTCGGGATATTGGGATGGTAGGTACAATAGACGACGTCCTGTGGGTCACTACTCATGACTGCTCCTGGGTTCGAGTCGTTCCATCAGGGTTCGGTAGAAATAGCTGGGCGGCTGGACGCGGGCAAAGCGGCTGACGTAGGGGCTGGCCTCGACGTGGACCCGGTCGCCGTCGCGTAGTTTCAGCTCGTATTGCCCGTCCACGGTGATCATAGCGCGGTGATCGGTCTCCACCACGATCTCCACGCTCGCCCCCAGCGCCAGCACGATGGCCCGGTCCAGGCTCAGATGGGGGGCGATGGGGATCAGCACCATGTTTTTGAGCTGCGGCGGCAGGATCGGCCCGCCCACGGCCAGCGCGTAAGCCGTCGAACCGGTGGCCGTAGCGACGATCAGGCCGTCGGCGACGTAAGTGGTGAGGTGATCGCCGTCAATGTGGGTGTGCAAGCGCACGACACGGGCCAACGACCCCCGGCTGACGACGACATCGTTGAGCGCTTCCTGCTGCGCCAGCCGGTCGTGGCTGCGATAGACTTCGGAACGCAGCATCATGCGTTCCTCAACCCAATAGTCGCCGGCGAGCAGGCGCGGCAGGCGCTCCCGCCAGTTCTCCGGCCGCATCTCGGAAAGAAACCCTAGCCGGCCCATGTTCAGACCGATCACCAGCGTACCATGCGGTGCGGCCATACGGGCTGCGCGGAGAACCGAGCCGTCGCCTCCCAGGACAATCAGAGCATCCAGACCGGCGACCCGGCTGCGTACGGCGGTCTCGTCCCAGGTCGATCCCATCCAGGTATAGCAATCGGCCTGTTGTAGCGCGGCAACGATCTCCTCGGCTACCGGGCGCGTGGCCGCCAGCTTGGGGTGGTATAGCACACCCAGGCGGCGCAGCGGCGCGGATTTCTGCTCCAGGATGGGGGTGCTGAGATGCGGGTTTAGCGCTGATTCAAGTGTTCGTTCAGCCATTGCTCCAGTTCCGCCAGAGGCACATCCGTTTGTGAAGAGGCGGCCATGTCGCGCACTGCCGCCATGCCCCGTTTGAGTTCATCTTCAGCCAGAATAACAGTGTAGCTGATGTTGCGCTTGCCGGCCTCGCGCAGTTGTGATTTCAGCCCACGCTGGCCAAAGGCCAACCACACATCTATACCGGCGCTGCGCAGGCTGTCCGTCACCTGGACGGCCTGGCGGCGGGCTGCCTCGCCGAGGTGCAGCACCATGACGCGGGGCACGGGCAAGGGCGGCACCGACAGGCCCTGGACCTTCATCGTCAGTACGTTGCGGTCTATCCCCAGGCCAAAGCCAACCCCTGGCGTGGGTGGGCCACCCAGCATCTCGGCCAGGCCATCATAGCGCCCACCGCCACACACCGCCGCCTGCGCGCCGATGCCCTGCGCCCAGACCTCGAACACGGTGCGGGTATAGTAGTCCAGCCCGCGCACCAGGCGGTGGTTGAGGGTGTAGGGTTTATCCAGATCGTCAAGATACTGGCGCAATTGCGCGAAGTGCGCGGCGCACTCCGGGCACAGGTAGTCGGTGATCTTGGGCGCATTGGCGATGACGGGCTGGCACTGCTCGGCTTTGCAGTCGAGTACACGCAAGGGGGCACGCTCCAGCCGCCGCTTGCAATCTTCATCTATCTCGTCCATATGCTGGCGGTAGTAATCTACCAACACCTGGATGTAGGCCGGTTTGCACTTCGGGTCGCCAGTGCTGTTCACCTGGAACGAGAGGTCCCGGAAGCCGAGGTCATCGAACAGATGCCAGGCCAGCAGCATGACCTCAAGGTCGGCGGCCGGGTCGGCTTCGCCCAGGATTTCGACGTTGAACTGAGTGTGCTGGCGATAGCGGCCGGCCTGGGGGCGTTCGTGGCGGAAGATCGGCCCGATGGTATAAAGCTTGACCGGCTGAGGTCGGACGTGCATGCCGTGCTCGATGTAAGCGCGCACGACGCCCGCGGTGAACTCGGGCCGCAGGGCGATCAGTGCGCCGTCGCGGTCGGCGAAAGCGTACATCTCTTTGTCCACGATGTCGGTGCCTTCACCGACGCCGCGCTGGAAGAGCGTGGCCACTTCGAGGAGGGGCACATCAATGCGCTCAAAGCCGAAGCGAGCGGCCAGGTCGCGGGCCCGGTCGCGGATGTGCTCCCAATACGGCTGATCTTCCGGCAAGACATCCTGGAAGCCTGGCAGAGCAGTGTAACGAGTCAACGAGTCCTCCGACCGGCTAAGTATACATCCTGAGGGCCAGAATGACCAACCGAACGGCGGTTGGCAGTAGGCTGTGCGCAGCAAAGGCAGACAGGCGCATGAGCGCACGCTTTGCCTTTTTGCCCGCCTCAGTTACAATACCACGATATGAGAACGAACTCTGCCAATGCCGTCAGCGTGAAGCGGCCTTTGACCTATGATGAGGCTCTGGCCTATCTTTATCACCTGGCGAACTATGAACATCAGCGCCTGGCGCGCTATGAGCCGGAGACGCTCGACCTGGGTCGGATGGAGCGGCTGCTGCGTGACTTGGGAGACCCACACTGCTGCTATCCCAGCCTGCACATCGCTGGGACGAAGGGCAAGGGGTCAGTGGCAGCCATGACGTCGGCAGTACTGAGCGCCGCCGGCCTGCGCACCGGCCTGTACACTTCACCGCATCTGCATGACTTCCGCGAGCGCATCCAGATTAGCGGGCGCCAGATCAGCAAGCGCGATGTGGCCGCGCTGGTGATGCAGGCGCGGCCAGCGGTTGAAGCCTGCCCCGGCGTCACCTGGTTCGATGTCGTCACGACGCTCGGCTTCCTGGAATTTGCCCGCCGCCAGGTGGATTTCGCCGTGATCGAGGTCGGCCTGGGTGGGCGGCTGGATTCGACCAACGTTGTCGTGCCGCTGGTCTCGGTGATCACCTCCATCAGCTACGACCACACGCATCTGCTGGGCAATACGTTGACCGAGATCGCCCGCGAAAAGGCCGGCATTATCAAGCCGGGTGTGCCGGTCGTCAGCGCGCCACAAAAGGATGAGGTGCGGGCCGTGATCGAGCGCGTTGCGGCTGAACGGGGCGCGCCCCTGACTATTGTGGGCGGTGGGCAGGTTGCTCCACGTTCCGCGCCTGACGCTCCGCGCGAGTGGTGGGCTGAGCCAGGCCGGGTGACATTGGAGGGGCAGGCTTTTATCTTACATACACCGGCGTCGAGTCCCCTGGCCGGCGAGTATTGGATCCCGCTGCTGGGCCGCCACCAGCTTGACAATGCCAGCGTGGCCGTGGCCGCGCTGGACGTGCTGCGGCGGGCCGGCTTGCCAGTTACCTCGCAGGCCGTCCGCAAAGGGCTACGGGCCACCGTCTGGCCGGGCCGGCTGGAGATTTTGAACCGCAGGCCGCTGCTGGTCGTGGATGCGGCCCATAATGCCGACTCGGCCCAGAAGCTGCGAGCGGCGGTCGAGGAGATTTTCGACTACGACCGGCTGACGCTGATCTTCGGCGCTTCGTGCGATAAGGACATCAGCGGGATGCTCACGGCACTGGTGCCACTGGCGGATCGGGTGATGGTGACGCAAGCCAGCCATCCGCGCGCGGCCGACCCGGAGGCGCTGGCCGATCAGGTGGCCCGGTTGGGGGGCCGGGCCGAGGTCGCCCCCTCACCCGAAGAGGCGCTGGCCGGGGCGCTGGCGGGGGCCGGCGCGCGCGATCTCATCCTGGCCACGGGCTCGCTGTTCATCGTCGCTGAAGTACGAGATGCAGCCAGGGCCGAGTTGGTGAAACCCTGATTCCCATGGCGGGACGGCTGGCAGGATTGACGGGGAATGAGTACAATAGAACCTCGTATAGGTATATCACATGGACATGATGGATAGAGATATCCGCGACCAGTTGTTGCGCAATAAGCTCATGGAGGCCGCCAGCCAGCGGGTTGATGACCTGTTCGACATGCAGGAGGCCATTGAGGACGAAGAGGGCCTGATCGAGTGTCCCTTTGTGCCGCTACGCGATATGGTGCTCTTTCCCCATATGGTCACACCCCTATTCGTTGGGCGGGAACGCTCGATTCAAGCCATTGCTGCGGCCAACCAGAACGAGGAATCCATTATCGTCGCCACCCAGCGCGATCCGTCGGTGCAGGACCCCGAAGAGGAGGACCTGTACACCATCGGCTGTGAGATCGTCGTCGGCCGCATCTTGCGTATGCCTGATGGGACCACCAGCGTCCTGGCGCAGGGGCGGCGGCGTGTGGAAGTGGTCGAATTTACCCAGTATGAGCCTTATCTGCGGGCGCGTGCCCGGCCGATTGCCGAACCGACCGACCGGCCATTGGCAACCGAAGCGCTCATGCGGGCCGTGCTGGCATTGTTTGAGAAGGTTGTCCAGCTCAACCGCAATCTGCCGGAAGATGCCTATGTCTTCGCTATGAATGTGGACGAGCCCGGCTGGCTGGCCGACCTGATCGGCTCGACACTCGACCTGGAGCTATCTGAGCGCCAGACCCTGCTCGAGACGCTTGACCCGGCCCAACGTCTACAACGGGTGAGCATCCTGTTGGGGAAGGAGCTGGATGTCCTGGAACTGGAAGACCAGATCCACTCGCAGGTGCAGCAAGAAGTGGACCGGTCCCAGCGCGAGTTCTATCTGCGTGAGCAGATGAAGGCTATTCAGACCGAACTGGGCGAGACCGATCTGCAGACGCAGGAGATTAACGAACTGCGTGAGAAGATTGCCGCCAAAGAGATGCCCGATGAGATCCGCGCCAGAGCTGAGAAGGAGTTGGAACGGCTGGCGGCTATGCCGCCTATGGCGCCGGAGGTCGGCATTATTCGCACCTACCTGGACTGGCTCATCGATCTGCCCTGGGCCGAGCAGACCGAAGACAACCTGGATGTGGCCCACGCGGCGCAAGTCCTCGATGCCCAGCACTATGGCCTGCCTAAGGCCAAAGAGCGCATCCTGGAATACATCGCTGTGCGCAAGTTGACGCCGGGCAGGACGCGCAGCCCGATTCTGTGTTTCGTCGGCCCGCCGGGCACGGGCAAGACCAGCCTGGGCAAATCCATCGCCGAGGCGCTGGGGCGCAAGTTTGTGCGCGTCAGCCTGGGTGGCATCCGTGATGAGGCCGAGATCCGTGGGCATCGCCGTACCTACATTGGCGCGTTGCCGGGCCGCATCATCCAGACGATGCGCCGTGCCGGTAGCATCAATCCGCTGTTCATGCTCGACGAGATTGACAAGCTGGGCGCCGATTTCCGCGGCGACCCATCGGCGGCGCTGCTGGAAGTGCTCGATCCGGAGCAGAACTACGCTTTTTCCGACCATTACCTGGATGTGCCCTACGACCTATCCAAGGTCCTGTTTGTGACCACGGCCAACACCCTGGGGCCGGTGCCACCGGCCTTGCAAGACCGGCTGGAAGTCATTGAGTTCCCCGGCTACATTGAGGAGGAGAAGATCCAGATCGCCCGCCAGTTCCTCATTCCGCGCCAGTTGGAGGAACACGGATTGGAGGGGAGCGGCCTGCGCTTCAGCGATGCGGCGCTCAAACTGCTCATCCGCGAGTACACCTACGAGGCCGGCGTGCGCAACCTGGAGCGGGAGATCGCCAACATCTGTCGTAAGGTGGTGCGACGTGCTGCCGAGGGCCGGCGTCACACCCGAACCATTACCCCCGCTCATGTCAACCGCTTTCTGGGACCGCCCCGCTACTCGTTCGGCCTGGCCGAGCAGCAGGATGAGGTCGGTGTCGCCACGGGTGTGGCAGTGACCGAGGCCGGCGGCGACACCATGTCCATTGAGGTGACCCTGATGGAAGGCAAAGGCAATCTGATGCTGACCGGCCAACTGGGCGAGATCATGCAGGAGTCAGCTCAGGCAGCCCTTTCCTATACGCGTAGCCGGGCAGAGGGCCTGGGCATCGAGCCGGGCGTCTTCGAGAAGACGGATGTGCACGTGCACGTGCCGGAGGGCTCGATCCCTAAAGATGGGCCGTCCGCGGGCATTGCCCTGGCAACGGCGCTGGTCTCAGCCTTCACCGGTCGGCCGGTGCGCAAAGAGGTCGTCATGACCGGGGAGATCACGCTGCGGGGGCGAGTGCTGCCCATTGGCGGTGTCAAAGACAAGGTCCTGGCAGCTCACCGCGCCGGGCTGAAGACGGTCATCCTGCCCAAGAAGAACGAGAAGGATCTCATGGAGATTCCCAAGCGGGCGCGGCACGACCTGAGGTTCGTGCTGGTCGAGCGCATGGAAGAGGTCCTGGCAGCAGCACTGCTGCCTCTGCCCGCGGCCAAACGCAAGCCTGCACCGCGCCGCCGTCGGCTTGGGACGACCGTCGCCGTACAGCCTGTAGCCAGCAGTCAATAGGCGGATTATTCAGCGTCCATCGGCGTTTGAAGTTGTCTGACCCGCAATTCGGCGCTGTCCAGTTGGGCGCTGCAGTAGGCAGCGAGTCGTTGGCCGCGCTCGAACAGCGTAATTGATTCGTCCAGCGACAGGTTGCCTTCTTCCAACCGCCGCACCGTCTCCTCGAGTTCGGTGAAGGCTGCCTCAAACGCCATGCCTGCCAAGTCGTCCATACCTTATCCTCGTGATGCCTGATATGTGATGCGTGAAGATTCATGTGTCACGCATCACGGTTTGAGTTACCTCACTCTGGAACCGGCCATGCCGCACGGTGACCTCCAGCCGGTCGCCCGCAGCGACCTGGGTCACGTTGCGCACAATCTCATCGCGCCCCAGGTGGCGGACGATGGCATAGCCGCGTTCCAATGTCGCCAGCGGACTGAGCCCGGCCAGGGCCAGCCTGGCGCCGTAGAGCCGCTCGCGCTGCAGCGCCAGGACATGCTGCATGTGAGATAGGGCCCGCTCGTTCAGGTCATCGAGGCGCTGGCGGGTGCTCGAGATACGGGCCAGCGGCGAGAGGTGGCGCAGCGCCCGCATCTGCGCCTCGACCTGCTGACGCCGCTCCTCGATCTGCGTCTGTAAAGCCAGGGCCAGCCGCTGGCTCAGCGCCTCGACCTGCGCCGCCAACTCCTCGCGGTCAGGCACGGCCAGTTCGGCTGCCGCCGAGGGCGTGGGGGCACGCAGGTCGGCCACGAAGTCGGCAATGGTGAAATCGGTCTCATGGCCGACGCCGCTGATCACCGGGTAGCGTGAGGCGGCGATGGCCCGCGCCACGCGCTCATCATTGAAGGCCCACAACTCCTCGAGAGAGCCGCCGCCGCGGGCGATGATGATCGCGTCCAGCCCATCCAAGCGGTTGAGCGCTTCTAGCGCGGCGCAGAGTTGGGGGGGCGCCTCGACCCCCTGCACCGCTGCCGGCGCCAGGATGACTTCGACCAGAGGGTAGCGCCGCCTCAGGACATTCAGGATATCTTGCAAGACAGCCGCATTGGGTGAGGTGACCAGGCCCAGGCGGCGCGGAAGGGGCGGCAGGGGGCGTTTGCGCTCGATGTCGAACAGGCCCTCGGCGGCCAGGCGGGCTTTCAGCCGTTCGAACTCCAGATGCAGGTCGCCGCGCCCCAACGGGCGCAGCGCGTCCACGTAGAGTTGATACACACCGCCGGTCTCGTAGATTCCCACCGCGCCGTGGGCCAATACCGCGTCACCGTGCTTCGGCAGCGTGAACTGGCGCGCGACCAGCGAGCGCCACATGACGCAACGGATCTGGGCGTTCTCGTCTTTAAGGGTAAAATAGAGATGGCCGGAGGTGGCGCGTGACAGGTTGGAGACCTCGCCCGCCAGCCACACGTCTTGAAGGCGATAATCGACCTCGAACAGTTCGCGGATGTAGCGCGTCAGCGCGCTGACGCTCCAGACCTGATCCATTACCTGTCATATTAGCCGAAAGCGGGTAGGGGGACAAATCGCAATTACAGCAGCCGGTCCACGGCCTCGGTCAGTTCGGCCAGGTTGCTGACCTGGTGGACCGCGTCGCAGTGGGGTTGATATTGGGGCATGTCGCTGTCACCGGTGCCCCATTGCCACAGCGGCTCGGGGTTGAGCCAGATCACCCGGCGGGCACGGCGGCGGATGGCCTCAAGGCAGTCCAGGCGCGGGTCGTTGTAGTTGTTGCGCCCATCACCCAGAATGATGACCGTCGTGCGCCGGTCCACCGCGTCCAGGTGAGCCTTGCAGAAGGTTGCCAGGCTGGTTCCCAGGTCGGTGTTGTAGTGGCCCGGCGGCAAGCGGTCGAGCACCTGGGCGATGGCCCGCTCCGGCCGGCTCTGAGCGAAGTCGTTGGAGATGTCCTCGATGTCATCAATGAAGGCGAAGCTGCGGGCGCGCGAAATCTGGTCCTGAAGCTCATAGACCAACCGCAGCAGGAAGTCGGCCACCGGTCGCACCGAGGTAGAGATGTCACAGATGAGGGCCAGCTTGGGCTTGAGGTGGCGGCGTCGAAAGCGTAATTCCATCGGTATGCCGGAGGTCTTCAGGCTGGTGCGCAGCGTGGCCTTGGCATCGAGCGTGCCGCTCTTGCCGCGCCGACGGCGAAGCGCAGCGCGGCTGCGCAGGCGGGCCGCCAGTCGGCGCACCTG
>CADDZL010000091.1 GCA_902812335.1 Chloroflexota bacterium
GGGTGATGCTCGTGGGCGCAGCCCTGGTCAATGGCATCATCTTGTCGCCCGTAATAACACTGGCCGCCTTCTTCCTGCTGGGCAGCCCATTTGATTTCGTCACCGCCTTGCAGCTCCAGGAACTGGCCCGGCCTAACCATCCGCTGCTTCAGGAACTGCTGCGCAAGGCCCCGGGCAGCTATCACCACAGCCTGATGGTGGGCAATCTGGCGGAACAGGCCGCCGAAGCCATTGGCGCCGACGCCTTGCTGACGCGCGTCGGCGCATTCTATCACGACATCGGCAAAACGCTCCGGCCTTACTTCTACATCGAAAACCAGGTGGAGGGACAGAACGTCCACGACCGGCTCGACCCACGTACCAGTGCCCGCATCCTCGTCGGCCACGTCAAGGAAGGCCTGGAACTGGCGCGGCGCTATCGCCTGCCCAGCCGCGTTCGTGCCTTCATCCCGGAGCATCACGGCACCATGCGGGTCAGCTTTCTGTACCAGAAAGCCCTGGAAGAGGCCGGCGACGGCGCGGCCGTGGATGAGAGTGCCTTCCGCTACCCCGGACCGAAGCCACGCAGCAAGGAGACCGCCTTACTGATGCTGGCCGACGGCTGTGAAGCGACGGTGCGCTCGGCCCGACCGGCCTCGCTGGAAGAAATCGAGGCAATTGTGCGCAAAGTCATCGCCGATCGTGTCGCCCAGGGCCAGCTCGATGAGTGTGGTCTGACGCTGCAGGACCTGGACAGGGTGCGGGCGTCATTCGTGACCACGTTGAAAGGCACCTTCCACCCCCGCATCAAGTACCCTGAACCCGAGCCAGCCGGTGTCGCCTCTGAACGCGAAAGCGCGAATGCAGAACCGGCCGGAGCGCAAGACAGGATGAGAACTGAGGCATCAGCCTCCAGCGACAACGGCCAGACCAATCGGCCGGGCAACAGATCTGCTAATGAGCCCAATAACCCACCCCGATCCGCCCAATCTCACCCCCATCACGATTGAGGCTGACCCTGCCTACGCCGCCCTGGTCGCGCCCGACCCGCTGCGCCGTGCGGCCGCCGAAACGCTCGCTACGGTGGGCGGCAAAGTACGGGCACGGCATGCCGTGCCCCTGCTAACGGTTGTGATTACAGGCGATGATCAGATCCGAGAGCTTAATCGCCGGTTTCTGGGCGAAGATGCCCCTACTGATGTCTTGTCCTTCCCCTCCGAACCAGCGCCTGACGCAACTGCTGGTGGAGTGGATTTTGTAACCGCGCCGGAGGCAGAAGCTTACCTGGGCGATGTGGTCATTTCCTATCCCCGCGCCCGCGAACAGGCTGAAGCTGCCGGCCATTCAGTCGAAGCGGAACTACAACTGCTTGTGGTTCACGGCGTCCTGCACCTGCTCGGCTACGACGATACCGAGCCGGCGCAGAGGGAGCGCATGTGGGCCATGCAGACAGAGGTCCTGAAAAGAGTGAGCAGTGACCTCTCCCCTTTCTCCCCTCCCCTGTTAGAGGAGGGGGGAGGTGAGCAGTAGACCATGCGCAGTCGCAACCGGCTGATCAGCTTCCGCTATGCCTTCGCTGGTCTGGCTTACATCCTGCGCACCCAGCGGAATATGTGGATCCACATCGCCATTGCCGCCGGGGTAGTTGCGCTTGGCCTGTGGTTGGGGCTCGGCCGGATGGAGTGGGCTATCCTGGCACTGACGATGGCGCTGGTCTTCGTCGCTGAATTCGCCAACACGATCGCGGAGACAACGATTGACCTGATTACCCCAACCTATCATCCCCTGGCGAAGACCGCCAAGGATGTGGCAGCCGGGGCGGTCCTCCTGGCTGCGCTGGCCGCTGTCGTCATTGGCCTGCTGATCCTGGGGCCGCACTTATGGGACCGCATCACAGCCGTGATGCGATAGCTCATTCGCCCTCTGCTGAACGTGTACTGGCATTCTTCAGTATCTAAACCTGACCTGAAGCCAATCTGACGCGTAGGGTTCGCCGTCTGAAGGTAGAATGACACCGAGTCTTTTATCCTATTGACGGTGCTTACAATTGGTCTACAATGCAGAACAATGCATCTCGTACAAGGTCTGGGTATGCACCTTTAGTAAACCGTGATCGGCTGCGGAGGCAGGCGTATTGGCCAGAATCCTCGTTGTAGACGATGAACCGGATGTATTGAAGCTGCTCCGTCTGATCCTGGAAAGGGCGGGCTTTGAAGTCACCCTGGCTGCGGACGGTGAGCAGGCATTGCGCTGTCTGGCCGAGGGACGGTACGACCTGGTCTTGTGCGATGTGCTCATGCCCGGCTTAGACGGATACGGGGTCCTGGCCGCGATCCGTGGCGACTCGCGCAGTTGCGACCTGCCAGTGCTGATGCTTTCGGCCAAAGTGCAACCTCAGGACATACAGCGTGCCCTGGAGGCAGGGGCGGATGGCTATGTTATCAAGCCGTTCCAACACAAGCAACTCCTGGCCGATATCCGGCGTTGTCTGGCTGTCAGAATGATGACCCTATGAACCCGGCCAAAGGCCACGCCCGCTGGATACGCTGGACCGCCATCGGGCTGGCGGGGTATGCCCTGCTCTTTACCCTGTACACGCTGCTCCAGCCGCTTGGCGAGACAGGCCGCCTCATCGTGGGCGATGTCGTCTACATCCCCAGCAACCTCGCGGCCGCAGTGCCTTCTTTGCTGATCATCCGCGCCACGCACGACCGACGATTGCACTGGGCCTGGGGGCTCATCGGTCTGGGATTCATCTCTTATGCTGTCGCCGACACCATCTGGGCCTGGTCCGAACTGGTGCAGGGGATCACCCCCCAATCCCCACACGTAACAGACATCTTTTACCTGCTCATGTACCCCTTGTTCTTCGCCGGCCTGCTGGTCTATCCCACCGGGCGCTGGGATCGGCTGAGCCGCACCAAACTGCTTCTAGATGTTTCCGCGGCGGCGGTAGCAGCAGCGATGTTCAGTTGGAACTATCTGATTGCGCCTATCCTGCATACAGAAGCTACAGACGTGCTGGGCCGGGCTATTGACCTGGCTTACCCGATAGCAGACCTTCTCCTGATCTGGGCCCTCGGCCACATTTACTTTGCCACGCCACGGCAAGCGCCACGAGCCCCTATCCTGATGCTTGTGGCCGGTATGGGCCTCTCCGTGGCTGCCGATGTAAGCTACGCTTACCTCAATGCGAACAACCTCTACCAGACGGGCAGCTTCGTAGATGCCCTCTGGGTCATCGCTGCTGTGCTTGTGGGGGGTGCGGCGCTGATCCAGCATCAGGTCCTGCGTTCCGGGGCACAGCCTGACCCTGATGACACCAGCCCTGCGCCCGCTCTCAGAGCAGAATCGCCGTCGCTGGTGCGGCGCAGCCAGTATCTCCTTCCCTACCTGGCGCTGATCGCCGCCCTGGTCATTGGGCTGTTGACTTCCTCGCAGGGTATAGAGGGGTGGGGCCTGCTCCTGGGCAGCAGCGTGATCGTTGCCATCATCATTGTCCGCCAGCTCTTGACCATCGGTGAGAACATTCGCTTGAACGAGAAACTGGCGCAGCGGGTGGAGGAGGTTACCCTCCTCAACCAGCAGGTGCAGCAGGCTAATGAGGAGTTGCGCCAGATGGACCAGTTCAAGTCCGAGTTTGTCTCCAACATTTCGCATGAGCTGCGGACCCCACTCACCTCGATCCTCGGTTACACTGAATTGCTGCTGGACGCACCCGATGGACCGCTCACTCCGCTGCAGGCCGACAGTCTGCAGACCGTGTTCAATAATGCCCAGCGGCTGCTGGGGCTGGTCAACGATCTGCTGGATCTGAGCCGGGTGGAATCAGGCCGGTTCACCATCTGTCCGGTTCCCCTGGCGCCGGCCCCCCTCTTGTGCCAGTTGGTCGAGGAGATGCGTTTGCAGGCTGACAACAAGGGCCTGACGCTGCAGGCCGACCTGTCCGACGATTTGCCCATGCTCACGGCCGATGGCCCACGTATCGTCCAGGTCTTGAACAACTTACTGTCCAATGCCATCAAGTTCACGCCACCCGGCGGCCGGGTGAGGGTCAGGGGGTATTGCTTAGAGGCCGAACGGGGGCCTGCCACACATGCGGCTGACGGTGGTGATGCTCCCGCGCCCCCTGGGTTGCCGCAGGGCAGGTGGCTGGTCGTGTGCGTTGAGGACACGGGTCCGGGCATCCCGGCGGCGGAGTTGCCACATCTCTTCACACGCTTCTATCGCACGGCCGAAGCGCAACACCAGGCGATCAAGGGAACCGGCCTCGGTTTGTATGTAGCTAAAGCCATTGTAGAAGCGCACCATGGGTACATCGGTGTGGAGAGCCAGCCTGGCCGGGGCAGCACATTCTGGTTCGCCCTGCCGCTCAGCCCGGAGTGTGAACAGGCGGAGAGAGCATAGTCATTTTCTGGTCAGGTTCCGGCTGTCGCCATTCTACAGCACGCGGCCGGCGTGGGCAAACCATCTCTACCGATAATACCCCATATCGGACGAATCGGGTCCATGACGTCGCAAGAATGACCGGCGAGAGATATGGACATTGACAAAGCGGGGAACGGGTGTATGATACGAGTGATCTGCCCTCCACGCCTTCCATCAAGGCGCGAGACGTTGTGTCCGATTGACGACAATGGGAGGGAGGCCCAGAATGGACACGAATCAGCGACCCGCCACCTCCATTCCGGCGATTGTCGCTGGGCTGACGCTCATTATCGGTTTGGCGCTGACCGCGCTGGGGAACTGGCCAGGTCCCTTTTCGGCTGGAGCAGCGAACGCCGGACGCACCCCGGCCGCCCTGCTCCTTGCGACGAATACCCCCGTGCCAGGCACCTGGACGGTCACCGGCAAGCTACGCACCCCCCGCGACGGTCACACGGCGACGCCGACCGATACGCTGGCGGCGACGAACACACCTGGCTCATCCGTCTACCTGCCTCTCATCCAGAAGAACATCCCAGCGCCTGGTGCCTGGACCCCCACCGGCAGCCTGAACGTAGCCCGTTCCAATCACACGGCGACACTGCTCCCCAACGGCAAGGTGCTGGTCGCCGGAGGTGCGGGCAACAGCGCCGAGCTGTACGACCCGGCTACGGGAACCTGGATTCCTACCGGCAGCATGCACAACGCCCGCGCCGGGCACACAGCGACACTGCTGGACAATGGCCTGGTGCTGGTGGCCGGGGGTGCAGGCAATAGCGCTGAACTATATGACCCCGCCACGGGGGTCTGGAGCCCCACCGGCAGCCTGAACACGGCTCGTTCCAATCACACAGCCACACTGCTCCCTAACGGTAAGGTGCTCGTTGCCGGGGGCTGCTGCGACCTCAACTACATCGGTCTGGCCAGCGCCGAGCTGTACGACCCGGCCACAGGCACCTGGACTCCCACCGGCAGCCTGTACACCGGACGCTACTCTCACACAGCGACGCTGCTGCCAAACGGCAAGGTGCTCGTCGCCGGAGGCTGCATCGGCGAGAAGTGTCCCGTTCTGGCCAGCGCTGAGCTATACGACCCGGCCATGGGGGTATGGACCATCACCGGCAGCCTGAATATGGCCCGTTCCAATCACACGGCGACGCTGCTCCCCGATGGCCAGGTGCTCGTCGCCGGCGGCTGCGGTGGCTACTTCTGCAGCCCTGTGCTGGCCAGCGCCGAGGTCTATGACCTCGCCACGGGTCTCTGGACGGTTACCGCCAGCCTGAACACCGCCCGCCATGATCATACGGCGGCGCCATTGGGTAACGGCCAGGTGCTCGTCGCCGGAGGCCAGGGCAGTAGCTACAACACTCTGTCCAGCGCCGAGGTATACGACCCGGCCACAGGGGCGTGGATCCTCACCGGCAGTCTGAGCACCGCTCGCCGGTTCCACACTGCGACGTTGCTCATGAGCGGGCAGGTGCTCGCCGCCGGAGGCGAGGATAATAGCGGCTATCCCATAGCCAGCGTCGAGCTATACAATGGGCCGCCTCTACCCACCGCCACGCCCACGCCTACCGGGACGTGGTACACGCCGACGCCAACCAGTACACCGACGCCGCTGCCGACGAATATTCCCACGCCAGGCACCTGGCGCCCCACCGGCAGCATGAACACCGCCCGCTTCGGTCACACGGCGACGCGGCTGAACAATGGCAGAGTGCTCGTGGTGGGGGGCCAGGATAGCAACAAGGAGTTCACGGTAAGTGCCGAGGTGTACGATCCCGCGACGGGGGCATGGGCCTATACGGGGAGCCTGCACACAGCGCGCGCCTATCACACTGCGACGCTGCTCAGCGATGGCCGGGTGCTTGTCGTTGGAGGGGAGGATAGCACCCGTGTTTTTGCCAGCGCTGAGGTCTACGACTTCACGACCGGGCTCTGGACCATCACGGGCAGCCTGCATACAGCGCGCGCCTATCATACCGCGACACTGCTCAGCGATGGCCGGGTGCTTGTCGCCGGAGGCCTGGGCAGCACCGGCCCTCTGACCAGCGCCGAACTGTATGACCCGATCACAGGCACCTGGAGCGAGACCGCCAGCCTCAACGTTGGCCGCATGCTTCACACGGCGACGCTCCTGGACAACGGCCAGGTGCTTGTGGCCGGAGGTGCGGACTACTTCAAACAGCCCATGGCCAGCGCCGAGCTGTACGATCCAACCACAGGCACCTGGAGCACCACTGGCAGCCTGCACGCCGCCCGCGATAGTCACACGGCGACGCAGCTCAACGACGGCCGGGTACTCGTCGCTGGGGGCTATGGTAACAGCGGTCCTCTGGCCAGCGCGGAACTATATGATCCGGCCACGGGGATCTGGGCTCCCACCGGCAGCCTGCACGACGCCCGCTACGGTCACAGGGCGACGCTTCTCACGAACGGTCAGGTACTCGTTGCCGGGGGTTGCAGTAGTGCCTACTGTGGCTATCTAGCTAGCGTCGAACTGTTCGACCCGGCCACAGGTATCTGGACCCCCACCGGCAGTTTGTCCACCGCCCGCGTCTCTCACACGGCAACGCTGCTATCTAATGGCCAGGTGCTTGTCGCCGGGGGCGTTGGTGGCAGCGGCGCTGGTCAGAGTGCCGAGTTGTACGACCCGGTCACGGGGGCCTGGGCCTACACCGGTAGCCTGAACACGACCCGCGAGTTTCACACAGCAACGCTGCTGTCCGATGGTCAGGTGCTCGTCGCCGGCGGGTATGGCGGCTACAACACCCCAACCAGCGCTGAACTATATGACCCAGGCACGGGGGAGTGGAGCTATACCAGCAGCCTGAACACCGCCCACCAGCTTCACACCGCGACGCTCCTCCCCAATGGTAAAGTGCTTGTTGCTGGCGGCGCGGGCAACACCGCTGAGCTATATGACCCGGCTACGGGGCTATGGACCTACACCGGCAGGCTAAACGATGTCCGCGAGCGGCATACGGCAACGCTGCTCACGAACGGCAAAGTGCTCGTCGCCGGAGGCCTGGGCAGCCCCTGCTGCTGGCTGGCCAGTGCCGAACTGTATGACCCGGCTACGGGGACTTGGGCCCTCACGGATAGCCTCAACACCGCCCGGATGGATCACACGGCGACGCTATTGCCCAACGGCCAGGTGCTTGTCGTCGGGGGCTTGGGCAGCACGGGCGCACTGACCAGCACAGAGTTATATGACCCGGCCACAGGGACCTGGACCCCCACCGGCAGTCTGCACGACGCCCGCTACGCTCACACGGCGACGCTGCTTCCCAATGGCCAAGTGCTCGTGGGTGGGGGCGTGGGCATCAAGCAACTGATGGCTAGCGCAGAACTGTACAACCCGGCGACAGGTCTCTGGACCCCCACCGGCAGCCTGAACGTAGCCCGTTCCAATCACACGGCGACACGGCTGGCGAATGGACAGGTGCTGGTTGTTGGAGGCTGTTGCAGCAACGGCTCAATGCTGGCCAGCGCCGAGGTGTATGACCCGGCCACGGGGCTATGGAGTTACACCGGCAGCCTGAACACCGCCCGCATCTACCACACGGCGGCGCGGCTGGGCAATGGCAGCATCCTCGTCGCTGGTGGCAGCGATGACAACGGCTTCACTCTGTCCAGCGCTGAGATGTACCACGGGCCGCTGCCGGCGCTGGGCCTGAGGCTGTATCTGCCGGTGGTGTGGAAGTAGTCTGGTAATGAAGACGTTACGCCGCCTCGGCCGGCGTCACCTGTAGCTCGACCTTCTCCCGCCCGCGCACGACGGTCAGCGTCGCCGGCTGGCCGATGGGCCACTCGGCCAGGAAGCGGTGCAGGTCGTCCACGCTGGTTACGGCGCGCTCGTTGAAGGCCACCACCAGGTCGCCCTCGCGCAGGCCGGCCCGCCCGGCCGGCGCACCTGGCTCAACCGATACCACCTCGACTGCCTGCTCATTGTCCAGATTGTGGAAGCGCGCCAGGCGGCGGTCGAGCGGGCGCTGCTGGCCGGCGATGCCCAGGTAGCCCCGGCGCACCCGGCCATGCGCCAACAGTTGCGACACCACCCATTTGGCCGTGTTGACCGGGATGGAGAAGCTGATGCCCTGGGCCATCATGATGATGGCGGTGTTGATGCCGATGACCCGCCCCCGCGAGTCCACCAGCGGCCCGCCAGAGTTGCCGGGGTTCAACGGTACATCGGTCTGGATAATGTTCTCAATCAGACGCCCGGTCTGGCTGCGCAAGGAGCGGCCTAATGCGCTGATGACACCGGTGGAGACAGTGGACTGGAAGCCTAATGGGTTGCCGATGCCGATGACGAGCTGGCCGACGCGCAGAGAGTCGGAGTCGCCCAGCGTGGCGTAAGGCAGGCCGGAGGCATCCACACGGATCACCGCCAGGTCGCTGGCCGGGTCTTCGCCGACGAGGGCGGCGTTGAAGCTACGGCCATCGGTCAGCGTCACCTCGATCCGGTTTGCCCCGTGGACGACGTGGCTGTTCGTCAGGATGTAGCCATCAGGCGCGATGATCACGCCGGAGCCGGAGCCGGCCATCTCCGGCCCGCGCCTGCCGCTTCCCCAGCCCCCTTTGCTGACGGAGATACTGACTACTGTCGGGCCGACGGCTTCGACGACTGAGATGACCGCCCGTGAGTAGGCATCCAGCAATTCCACATCTGAAGCGGCCTCCGGGCCGACCTCGCGCCGCCCGTTGCCGCCGGTTTTCACCGCCTGTTCTCCTTCGATTAAGGCCAATACCTGCTCAATCCCCTTGTCCATATCCTTACCCTCCAACGATACCGCTCAAGTATAGCAAACTATTCGCCCAGCCGTTAGGCTTGAGCCCTCAAGGGCGAAGCCCGCACCTCGATCCCCGGCGCGGCCACCTCGCAGGCAGATCATACAGTCTCAGTAGATGGCAGCAGTGCCACTCTGAACGCAGCGAAGAGTCTCTTGTAAGCGTCATAGAGATGCTTCGCTGCGCCTTCCCTGTGGTCAGGACATGGCTCAACATGACAGACCTGTGATCTACTGAGTCTAGCAGGGGCGGCACATTCGCGCAATTTGTGCTAAAATAGGTTATATGGACATTGCAGCCTATATTAGTGAACTTCAGCAGGTTCTGGCCGGCCTGCCTGCTGAGCCCATTGCGGCCATGATGGACATCATCCAGCGGGCGCGGCTGGAGGGTCGCACTATCTTCATCGTGGGCAACGGCGGTAGCGCTTCGACCGCGTCGCACTTCGCCTGCGACCTGGGCAAGAACACCGTCGTGCCCGGCGTGCCGCGCTTCCGCGTCATGGCGCTGACCGACAACATGGAGGTCTTTTCGGCCTACGCCAATGACCTGGGCTACGAGAACGTCTTCGCCGAGCAACTGGCGAGCTTCCTGCACGCCGGTGATGTCATCATTGCTATCTCCACCAGCGGCAACTCCCCCAACGTCCTGCGTGCAGCCGAGTTCGGCCGCATGGCCGGCGCGACGACCATCGGCTGGACGGGCCGGAGCGGCGGCCGCCTCGCCGGGCTGGTGGACCTCCTGATTCAGGTGCCCAGCGACCGCATCGAGCAGGTCGAGAACGCCCATCTGGCGCTGCATCATCTGGTCACGATCCGCATGCGCGAGCTAGGCCGGGCATCGGCTGCTTCAGCATTGCAGTCAGCCTGACTCAGGATCTGAATTGACCAGACCCAGGCTACGCCTTCACCTCTAAGCCCTTCCTCAATTCCGCCTGACCAGAACGCATAAGCCAACAGCGGCTTGTCTTCTTGCTGTCGCCTATCTCCTCGGCGCATGTAGCCAGCAAGAGGCGGTGCGCATCCGCGCCAGCCAGGGAGTTGAGTGATTCATCCTGTACCTCCGCTCCGGTTGGGGATGGCATATTCTGTGGCGGCCGGTCGCTTGTATTGGCCTTTTTGCGGTCAGCCCCCTCAGATTGTGCTCATTTCGCTTTCCGGTCTGCAACCCGCACCCGTTCCCACTCCGGCACGTTCTGGTCCTGCTCCTGCTGCAGCGCGCGCAGTTCGAAGATCTGATCGCGCAGCAGGGCTGCCTTCTCAAACTCCAGGTTGGCGGCAGCCTCCTTCATGCTCTTCTCCAGTTCTTTAATCAGCCGGGCGATCTCGGATTTGGGCAACTCGCGCGCCGCCTTATATTCGGCCTTCTCCTCGGCCACCGCCCGCACCCGGTCGGTCAGGTCGCGCACCGCCTTGACGATGGACTGCGGCTCGATGCCGTGCTCCTGGTTATACTGCATCTGGATGGCGCGGCGGCGGTTGGTCTCATCAATCGCCCGCCGCATCGAGTCGGTTATCGTGTCGGCATACATGATGACCTTGCCGTTCACATGCCGTGCCGCCCGGCCAATAGTCTGGATCAGCGCCTGATCGCTGCGCAGGAAGCCTTCCTTATCGGCGTCGAGGATGGCGACGAGCGAGACCTCAGGCAGGTCCAGCCCCTCGCGCAACAGGTTGATGCCGACGACGACATCAAACACGCCCAGCCGCAGATCGCGCAGGATCTCGACCCGTTCGATGGTCTGGATCTCATGATGCAGGTAGTGGGCCTTGATACCGGCTTCGAGCAAGTAGTCGGTCAGGTCCTCGGCCATGCGCGTCGTCAGCGTTGTCACCAGCGTGCGTTCGCCGCGCTCAACACGGCGACGGATCTCGCTCAGCAGGTCATCCACCTGGCCCTTGACCGGCCTGACGACCACCTCCGGGTCCACCAGGCCGGTGGGCCGGATGATTTGCTGCACCACCTGAGCCGACTTTTGCAACTCGTACGACCCCGGCGTCGCCGACGTGTAGATGACCTGGTTCACGTGCTCTTCCCACTCCTCGAAGCGGAGTGGGCGGTTGTCCACAGCGCTGGGCAGGCGGAAGCCGTATTCAACGAGGACCTGCTTGCGGCTGCGGTCGCCATTGTACATGCCGTGAAGCTGAGGGATGGTCATGTGGCTCTCGTCCACGATCATCAGATAATCGGCAGGGAAGTAGTCGAGCAATGTCCAGGGCGGCTCGCCGGGCTGGCGGCGGTCGAGGTGGCGCGAGTAGTTCTCGATGCCGGCGCAATAGCCGACCTCGCGCAGCATCTCCAGGTCATAGCGAGTGCGTTGCTCCAGCCGCTGCGCCTCCAGCAGCTTGTCGTTGTCCTTGAACCACTTCAGCCGCTCTTCCAACTCCTGCTCGATGTCGCGGATGGCTTCGCGCAGCTTCTCCTCCGGCGTGATGTAGTGGCGGGCGGGGAAGATGTCAATGGCGGTGAAGTCCTGCAACACCTCGCCGGTGAGCGGGTCGATCTCGACGATACGCTCGACCTCGTCGCCCCAGAACTGGATGCGGTAGGCCAGCTCGCTATAGGCCGGCTGGACTTCCAGGGTATCGCCGCGGACGCGGAACTTGCCCCGGCTCAACTCGAGATCGTTGCGCTCGTAGAAGATGTCCACCAGATGACGCAGCACGGTTTCACGGCGATAGCTCTGGCCACGGCGCAGCGTCAGGATGACCTTGCCCCACTCCTCTGGGCTGCCGATACCATAAATGCACGAGACCGAGGCGACGATGATCACGTCGCGGCGCGACAGCACCGCCGAGGTGGCTGCCAGCCGCAGCCGGTCAATCTCCTCATTGATCGTGGCGTCCTTTTCGATATACAGGTCATGCCGGGGGATATAGCTCTCCGGCTGGTAGTAATCATAGTAGCTGACGAAGTACTCGACGGCGTTATGGGGAAAGAACGCCTTGAACTCGGCGTAAAGCTGGGCCGCCAGTGTCTTGTTATGGGCCAGCACCAGCGTCGGCTTCTGCCACTGCTGAATGACCTGGGCCAT
>CADDZL010000092.1 GCA_902812335.1 Chloroflexota bacterium
GGCTGAAGAAACAGTTCGGGTAAGGTTACAAAGTTGACGGACATAAGGACATTGGGGTAAATGGCGTTCACAGAGCAGTTCGGAGATACTACGACAGGATAGTCCTGAACACCAGACGGGAGAGTCTAGCAGACCCAATGCCACCCCTACTTGAGGTCAACAATCTCACTACACGCTTCTATACGCAAGACGGCGTTGTCCATGCCGTCAACGGCATCTCTTATGAGCTGAATGAAGGCGAGACGCTGGGGATCGTGGGCGAGAGCGGCTGCGGCAAGAGCGTCAGCATGCTGTCGATCATGCGCCTGATCCCGCAGCCGCCGGGCAAGATTGTCGCCGGTGAGGCCATATTCAACGGCCGCGACCTGCTCAAGATGAGCGACGAGGAGATCCGTTCGGTGCGCGGTGCCCAGATTGCCATGATTTTTCAGGACCCCATGACTTCGTTCAACCCGGTCCTGACCATTGGCCGGCAGATCAGCGAAGCTCTGGAAACCCATCTGGGGATGAGCAGCGAGCAGGCCAAGGAGCGCACAATCGAGTTGCTGCGCATGGTCAATATCCCCGAAGCCCCCGACCGCATCAACGACTATCCGCACCAGTTCTCCGGCGGCATGCGCCAACGCGCCATGATCGCGATGGCTCTGTCATGCTCACCCCAAATCCTGATCGCCGACGAACCCACTACCGCACTGGATGTGACCATCCAGGCCCAGGTCCTGGACCTGGTCCGGCGCTTGCGCGATAAACTGGGTATGGCGGTTATCTGGATTACCCATGACCTGGGCATCGTCGCCGGGCTGGCCGAGAAAGTGATCGTCATGTATGCCGGGTTCATTGTCGAGCGCGCATCGGTACATGACCTCTACGCCGACCCGCGCCATCCGTACACCAAAGGCCTTCTGGGTTCGCTGCCGCGCGTGGACGACACTCAACACCGCCGGCTGGTCTCCATTGAGGGTCTTCCACCCGACCTGCTGGAGTTGCCCGATCAGTGTCCGTTCGCGCCACGCTGTGTTTATAATTACGAACGCTGCTGGAAAGAGAACCCCCCGCTCGAGTTCGTCGAACCCGGCCATGAGATCGCCTGCTGGGTAGACGTGAGGACAGGAAAACCGCGCTATGATTGAGACCAAGCCGACGACACAGACAGCGACCGGCCGTGAGGACAACGTCCTCGTGCGGGTCGTCAACCTGAAAAAATACTTCCCCATCACACGGGGGATCATCTTCCAGCGGCAGGTCGGTGCGGTCAAGGCCGTAGATGATATTTCCTTCGACATCAAACGCGGTGAGACGCTGGGCCTGGTAGGTGAGAGCGGCTGTGGCAAGTCCACCACCGGTCGCACCATCCTCCAGCTCTACCGCCCCACCGCGGGCGCAGTCTACTTTCAGGGCGAAAACCTGGTCGAACTGAAGGGCGAGGCGCTGCGACGCAAGCGACGCGAGATGCAGATGATCTTTCAGGACCCCTATGCCTCGCTCAATCCACGCATGACCGTGGGCAATATTATCGGCGAGCCGCTGGAGATTCACGGTCTGGCGAACGGCAAGGAGCTACACGAACGAGTACAGGAGTTACTCCGGGTCGTCGGGCTGAACCCGTACTTCGCCAACCGCTACCCGCATGAGTTCTCCGGCGGTCAGCGCCAGCGCATCGGCGTGGCCCGCGCCCTGGCCTCTAACCCGAGTTTCATCGTCGCCGATGAGCCCATCTCTGCGCTCGACGTTTCGATCCAGGCGCAGGTGATCAACCTGCTCGAAGACCTGCAAGAGCAATTCGGGCTGACCTACCTATTTATCGCGCATGACCTGAGCGTGGTGCGCCACATCAGCGACCGGGTGGCCGTGATGTATCTGGGTAAGATCGTTGAGATAGCGACACGGAACGAACTGTATGAGAATCCGCGACATCCCTATACCCAGGCACTGCTCTCGGCCGTACCCGTACCCGATCCGGCCGTCGAAGCCAAGCGACAGCGCATCCTGCTTCAGGGTGATCTGCCCAGTCCGGCTAATCCCCCCAAGGGCTGTCACTTCAACACGCGCTGTCCGGTGGCGTTCGATATCTGCTACGAGGTGGACCCGGAGTTGCGCGAGGTTACCCCGGGTCACTGGTGCGCCTGTCACCGCGTAGCATAGCATTGTAGGGGCGGCCCTTGTGGTCGCCCAGGTGAGCAACCGCGTGGGTTGCCCCTACGAGAAAGGGGGTGGTTCATCGCCACAAACGTGATGGATGAGGAAGGAAAGGACGCTAGCCCCGTCCGAACGCGCCGCGAGGTGCGGCGCATAGGCTGCGATTCGAATCTAGGAGGAGAAAATGTCCATTCGTAAGACCGTCATGTTGGCGCTCAGCGCGCTCACCCTGGCGAGCCTGGTGCTCACCGCCTGCGGTGGCCCGGCGCCAACACCGCAGACCGTCGTCGTGACCGCGCCACCGCAGACCGTCGTCGTGACCGCGCCGCCGCAAAAGGTCGAGGCCACCAAGATCGTCGAGGTGACGGCCGCCCCGCCCGCAGGCCCTAAGACCCTCCGCATCAACCTGGGCCCTGGCGACGTCCCGACGATTGACCCGTCTCTCTCGACTGATACCAGTTCGGTTCAGATCGTTGACGAGACCAGCGTCGGCCTGACCCGCCAGAACGAGGAGACGGCTGCCCTCGAGCCGGGCATGGCCGATAAGTGGGAGTTCTCAGCGGACGGCAAGACGATCACCTTCCACCTGATCTCGGGCGTGCCCTGGGTGAAGTACAACCCCAGCACCAAGCAGGTCGAAAAGGTCAAGGACGACAAGGGCAATGACCGCATGGTCACCGCCGGCGACTTCGCCTACGGCATCCTGCGCACCCTTGACCCCAAGACCGCCTCGGACTACGCCTACGTTCTGACAACCATTATCGAGGGGGCTGCTGACTTCAACAGCGGGACGATCACCGACACTGCCAAGGTCGGCGTGAAGGCCATTGACGACAGCACGCTCCAGGTCACCTTGACCGCTGATGCCGCCGGAGCTGCCTATGTCCCCAACATCCTGGGCATGTGGGTGGCGCACGCTGAGCCGCAGTGGCTCATCGCGGACAGGGGCGACCGCTGGACCGAGACCGGCTTCTTCCAGGGCTATGGCCCCTACACGCTCAAAAACTGGAACCACGACAGCGACCTGACCCTGATCAAGAACCCCTTCTGGCCCGGCACCAAGAGCGTCCCGCAGGCCAAGATCGACGAGGTCTTCTTTACAATGCTGGACGAGAGCCCGGCCTTCGCCAACTACGAGACCGGCCAGCTTGACGTGGCTGGTGTGCCGCTGTCGGAGATCGACCGGGTCAAGGCCGATCCCACGCTCTCCAAGGAGCTCAAGATCGCGCCCGTCCTGTGCACCTACTACTACGGCTTCAACACCAAGAAGCCGCCCTTCGACAACCCCAAGGTGCGCCTGGC
Organism: Chloroflexota bacterium; assembly: GCA_902812335.1. GTDB lineage: Bacteria > Chloroflexota > Anaerolineae > DSLN01 > DSLN01 > DSLN01. The sequence continues at coordinate 3,439 of CADDZL010000092.1, forward strand.
CTTCTCCGAAGCGGTTGACCGCCAGTCGCTGATTGACAATGTCACCAAGGGCGGCCAGGAGCCGGCGCAGTGGTTCGCGCGCCCCGGCCTGACGGCGGCGCCAACAATGAAAGACCATCCCGACCTGGGCGTCAAGTACAATCCGGATGACGCCAAGAAGCTGCTGGACGAGGTCTATCCAGATCGGTCTAAGATCCCGCCTATCACGCTGATGGTCAACCAGGTCGAGGGCCATGTCAAGATCGCCGAGGCCATCAAGGCCATGTGGAAGAACGTGCTGGGCGTGGATGTGACCATCCAGCAGCAGGAGTGGAAGGTTTTCCTGAAGACCATCCGCGACCCGGTGAACACTCCGCAGATCTGGCGCTTGGGCTGGTGCCAGGACTACCCCGATGCGAACAACTTCGACCGCGAGGTGTTCGCCAAGGGCGGTTCGGCCAACCCCAAGGAGGGCGGCGGTGTGAACTGGGATAACCCCACCTTTGAGAAACTGGTGGCCGACGCCGCCAAGGAGACCGACCCGGCCAAGCGGGTCGAGATGTACGCTCAAGCCGAGGATATCCTGGTCAAGCAGGATGCGGTGATCATCCCGATCTACTGGTACACCCGCGTCACAGTGACCAAGCCATACGTAGAGCGCACCTTCTCCGTGCTTGGCGGCCTCGAGCACTTCGAGAAGTGGGATATCAAGAAGTAAGTTCGAGTGAGTTCGGCAGGGCGGAGCCCTCACCCTACTCCCCCCCTAAGAGGGCAAGAGGTGAGGGATGAGGGCTCCGTCCCCCTTCCTACATAGGGGCGACCCCTGTGGCCGCCCGCGTGGACAACCACGAGAGTTGCGCCCGCTAAGAGCGGGGCGCAAGCAGGAGAAGTGAAGGTATGTTACAGTTCATTATTCGACGCGTATTGTGGATGTTTGTGGTGCTGTTCGTAGTCTCGGTCATCACTTTCGTGCTGATGCATTCGGTGCCGGGGGGACCGTTTGATCGCGAGAAGCCGGTGCCGCCCGAAATCATGGAGAACCTGAACAAGAAGTATCACCTGGATGAACCCCCGGTGAATCAATACCTGCGCTACGTCAGCGACATCCTGGTACCGCGTTACACGCCCGGCGAGTTGCAGGTATCGCAGCAAAGCGATTATCTGTTTAACGTCAAAATCGGCAACGGTTACTTGCAGTGGATGAACTTCGGCCCGTCCTATAGTTCCAAGACCCGCTCCGTCAACGATATCTTCCGCGATCAGTTGCCGGTCTCGATGCAACTCGGCACCTGGGCGCTGCTGGTGGCACTGGTGATCGGCCTACCGACGGGCATCCTGGCGGCGCTCAAGCAGAACAGCCTGTTTGACTACATCGGCATGAGCGTCGCCATCTTCGGCGTCTCCGTACCGCCGATCGTCCTGGGGCCGATCATGGTGACGGTCTTCGCCATCGGGTTGGGCTGGCTGCCTGCCACCGGCTGGGAGATCGCCCGTGAGGGGCAGCCCTTCAGCGTGGTCGAGTATGTCCGCCATGCCTTGATGCCGTCTATTGTGTTGGGTCTGGCAAGTTCGGCGCTGATCGCCCGGCTGACGCGGGCCAGCCTGCTCCAGGTCATCCGCGAGGACTACATCCGCACGGCCCGCGCCAAGGGTCTGAGCGAGCGCATCGTCATCATGCGCCACGCGCTGAAGAACTCGCTTATCCCGGTCGTCACCATTCTGGGGCCGCTGTTCGCCATTCTGGTGACCGGCACCTTCGTCACCGAGACCATCTTCGGCATCCCCGGCATGGGCCGCTACTTCGTCACCAGCATCACCAACCGCGACCTGTCGGTGATCATGGGCACGACCCTGCTGTTCGCCATCTTCCTGGTGGTGGCGAACCTGTTCGTGGACATTGCGTATGCCTTCCTGGACCCGCGCATCCGCTACACGTAAGGAGTAGACTATGGCCGCTGCAACTGCAACTCCTGAAACCACTCCCGTCCTGCGGCGGCGCAGTACCGGCAGCCTGTGGACCGACGCCTTCTACCGCCTGATCCGCAACCGGGCATCCGTGATCGGCGGCACGATTATCATCGTGCTCATCCTGATGGCGCTCCTGGCTCCGGTGATCGCGCCCCAGGGCTATGACGTACAGGTCCTGCCCGACAACCATGCCGTCCCGCGCTGGCTGACCTATGTCTTCCCCTCTATGAAGCCAAAAGGCACACCAGGCGGCTATGTCACCATCGCCAACCAATACCCCATCGGCGCCGATGATCACGGGCGCGACCTGCTCGTGCGCATCATCTACGGGGCCCAGGTGTCGCTGGCGGTGGCCTTCGTCGGCCCGATCATCAGCCTGCTCGTCGGCACCACCTATGGCACGATCTCCGGCTACCTCGGCGGCCGCGCCGACAACATCATGATGCGGCTGGTGGATGTGCTCTACGCCTTCCCCAGCCTGCTGTTCATCATCCTGCTGATGGCCTTCTTCCGCAATCCACCTCAGAATCCGCAAACGACCTGGGAACAGTTCCGCTTCTCGCTGTCATTGATTGACCGGCGCTTCGGGGGCATGTTCTTCATCTTCATCGGCATCGGCCTGACCGCCTGGGAGAACATGGCCCGTCTGGCGCGGGGTCAGATCCTCTCGGTGAAGGAGAAGGAATTCATCGAGGCAGCCCGGACGATCGGTGCCAAGCCTGGACGCATCATGTTCCGCCACATCCTGCCCAATATCATCGGCCCCCTGGTCGTAGCCGAAACACTGGCCATCCCCAGCTACATCAGCACCGAAGCCTTCCTGAGTTTCATTGGTCTGGGGGTGAACCGGCCCACGCCCAGTTGGGGCTCAATGATCGCCGACGGCTCGCAGAGCATCCGCTCGTACCCACATGAGGCGATCTTCCCGGCACTGGCATTGGCGATCACGATGTTTGCCTTCAACTTCCTGGGAGACGGCCTGCGCGATGCGCTCGACCCACGTCTGCGCGGGACGCAATAACCTCCCTCCTGAAGTATGGGCAAGGTAATCTCGCCCGTACTTCAAGAAGGGGGTTCGGCGCGGACGACGTGTCACGGCGTTCTTGCCTGAGCTTCCTCTGGCTGCTTCTGGCCATCGGCGCTGTAGTCGCCCAGATCAACGCACCGGCACTGCTGGCCTATACGCCAACACAGCGTGATCAGGGGATCGAGGTTTTCGAGCGTCGCTGCTCCACCTGCCATGGGGATAAGGGCCAGGGGTTGACGCTGGAGTGGCGCCAGACCTGGCCCAAAGAGGACCAGAACTGCTCAACGCCCAAGTGCCATGGGGCTCAGCATCCATCCGATGGCTTTGAGATCAAGGACAACTATGCCCCCGCCATCATCGGGCCTGGGACGTTGACCCGCTTCCAGACGGCGCAGGACCTGTTCAATTTCATCAGCACCCGTATGCCCATGCAGGCGCCGGGCACCTTAAGCCAGGACGACTATTGGGCACTGACCGCGTTCCTGTTGGCCGCGCATGGCGTCCCCGCCGACGAGGCCGATCTGAACGCAGCCACTGCCAGCCGGATCAGCCTGGCCGACGCCATAACCAATGTAGACCTGTCGCAGCAGCCCTGGTGGCGGGAGATCACACCTGCACCTCAGCCCGTCATGCCGGCGCTGGCTGAGGCCCCCAGCACCGGGTTTCAACCCAGTGCTCCCCATCCCACCAGTCAAGGCCCCTCAACCGAAGGCACAGCGGGAAGTACTTGGTGGCTGGCCGCCGCCGGGGTCGGCCTGGCAATGGCGCTGCTGGCCCTGACCGGCTACGGGTTGCGACGGTCACGGGGTAAAGGCGATTGAAATCGTCCCCTGGGAGCTGAAGCCGACCGCTTGGCTGCAAGTCCCCTGCCCCCATCTCATTCAGCAGGCATCCCTGCCAGGGCACTGTGAAAGTGGATGATCGTCGCAATGCCCCGGTAGAAGTTCGCTAAAGAGAACTTCTCATTCGGAGCATGGAACCGGTCATCCGGCAGGCCCAGACCCAGCAGGATGGTGGGGATGCCCAGCGCCTTCCGGAAGGTGGCCACCACCGGGATCGAGCCACCTTCGCGGGCGAATACAGGCCGGGCCCCGAAGCCAGCCTCGTAGGCCCGCGCCGCTGCCTCCATCGCCGGCACGTCGCGCTCCACCAGCGCCGGCGCGCCGTGGGCCAGCCCGCGTATCTCCACCCTGACTGTATCAGGAGCAATGCGCCGGATGTGCTCGGTGAACAACCGATCTATCTCGTCCGGATCCTGGTCGGCCACCAGACGCATGGAGATCTTGGCCAGAGCCCGCGCCGGCAACACGGTCTTGGAGCCTGGCCCGGTCCAGCCGCCAATAATACCATTGACCTCTAACGTCGGCCTGGCACCGATGCGTTCCGCGATGGTGTACCCGGCCTCGCCCCAACTCTTGGGAACGCCGGTCTCCTGACGCAGACGGTCTTCCTCAAAAGGCACCCGTGCCAGCTCCACACGTTCCTCGCTGGACAACGGCCGTACCTTGTCGTAGAATCCAGGGATGGTCACGCGTCCCTGGGCATCGTGGAGCGAGGCGATCATCTCGCATAGTACCTGAAGCGGATTGTGGATTGCGCCGCCGTACTGACCGGAATGCAGATCATGGTCCGGGCCGGTCACTTCCACTTCCATATAGCACAGGCCGCGCAGGCCGTATACAATTGAGGGCTGGTCCGGACCGAGGATGGTCGTGTCGGAGATCAGGGCCAGGTCGGCGGCCAGTTCTGAGGCGCGGGCATAGATGAGTGGGTCGAGGTTGGGGCTACCGATCTCCTCCTCACCTTCGCAGATGATTTTCAGATTGACCGGCAGGGCTCCTTCAGTGCGGAGATAGGCTTCGATCGCTTTGAGGTGGGCGAAGAATGGGCCCTTGTCATCCGATGCGCCCCGCGCATACAGGTTCCCGTCGCGCACTTCAGGCTGGAAGGGATCGCTCTCCCATAGCTCTAATGGGTCCACCGGCTGCACATCATAATGGCCGTAGACCAGGACCGTCGGCCGGCCGGGCGCGTGCAACCAGTCGGCCAGCACGACCGGATGACCGGCGGTAGGCACAACCTGCACGTGTTCCAGGCCAATGGAGCGCATATGATCGGCCAACCATTCGGCCGCCCGGTGCACATCACCCGCCCGATCCGGCAGGGTGCTGATAGAAGGGATACCTAGAAAAGCTTTCAATTCATCCAGGAACTGGGGGTGGTGATCGTCGGCATAGGCTAGAATAGATTGGACGGACATGAATACCTCCTTGGTCTAATGAGTATAGCACAGCTTATCCTTCAGGTTAAATGAGCCATACCACCGATCTTGAATACGACCTGCGCGCCTGCCTCGAAGGGGAGGTGCGCTTCGATCCCATTTCGCGCGTCCTGTATAGCACAGACGCGAGCATCTACCAGATCGCACCCATTGGCGTTGTCATTCCCAGGCACGCCGGCGACGTGCAGGCGACGCTTGAGGTCGCGCGGCAGCACAGGGTACCGGTATTGCCCCGTGGCGCTGGCACCAGCCTGGCCGGTCAGGCCGTCGGCCACGCCGTACATTTGGACCTGTCTAAGGCAATGACGGCCATCCTGGAGATCAACGCTGCGGAACGCTGGGCCCGCGTCCAACCCGGCGTGGTCCTCGACACGCTCAATGCCGCGCTCGTGCCCTATGGTCTGATGTTCGCGCCTGACCCGGCGACGGCCAGTCGCTGCGCCATCGGTGGCATGATCGGCAACAACGCCTCCGGTGCTCGCTCACTTATCTATGGCAAGACAGTCGATCACCTGCGCCAGGTGCGCGCCCTGCTGGCCGACGGCTCCGAGGTGACATTCGGCCCGCTTGACGACGCCGGCCTGGCAGCCAAACTGGCGGCAGCGGGGCGCGAGGGCGAGATTTACCGCACGGTCAAGGCGCTGATCGAGGCCCATGCCGAAGAGGTGCGCGCCCGCTATCCCCGCCTCATGCGACGTGTCGGGGGGTATAACCTGGACGAGTTCCTGGGGGACCGCCCCTGGAACCTGGCCAGGCTGATCGCCGGCTCGGAAGGGACCTTAGCCATCGTCACTGAGGCGACGCTGAACCTGGTGCCCCGTCCCCGGCATACGGCGCTCGACATCGTCCACTACGATAGTCTGTCCGCTGCACTCGAGGCCGTCCCCGCGATTCTGGCGCTGGCCGATCCCTCGCTGTCGGCTATAGAACTGCTCGACCGGACCATCCTGCGGCTGACCCAAAACAATCTGGAGACCGCCAGGCAAATGGGGTTCATCGAGGGCGACCCGGTGGCGGTGCTCATCGTCGAGTTCACTGGCGAGTCGGAGACCGGATTGGCTGCCAATGCCGCTGCGCTGGAGGCACAGTTGAACCGGCCCTGTGTCCGGCTGCTCGACCCTGCGGCTCAAGCCAACGTCTGGGCGGTGCGCAAGGCGGGGCTGGGCTTGCTTCTGGGCATGAAGGGCGACCGCAAGCCGATGTCCTTTGTTGAGGATACGGCTGTGGCCCCGGAGCACCTGCCGGCCTATATCCGCGCCTTCGACGCTATCGTGCGCGAGCATGGCACCACCGCAGCCTACTACGCTCATGCCAGCGTCGGCTGCCTGCACATCCGGCCCCTGCTCGATCTGAGACAAGCGGCCGACATAGCCCGAATGCGGGCCATCAGTCAGGCGGTGAGCGACCTGGTGCTGGCGTTCGGCGGGGCGCTCAGCGGCGAGCATGGCGACGGGTTATCGCGCTCGTGCTACAACGAGAAGATGTTCGGGCCGATGCTTTACCAGGCCTTCCGCCAGATCAAGGCTGCATTTGACCCGCAGGGCCTGCTCAACCCTGGCAAGATCGTAGACGCCCCGCCGATGGATGCCAACCTGCGTTATCGGCCGGTAGACCCCGATCAGGTACCGGCAACCCATTTCCGATTCGCCCACGAAGGCGGTTTCATCCGCGCCATCGAGCTGTGCAATGGCAACGGGGCCTGCCGCAAGCTCAGTAACGGGACCATGTGCCCATCCTATATGGTCACGCGCGACGAAGAGCATTCGACCCGCGGGCGCGCCAACGCCTTGCGCGCGGCCATCTCCGGCCTCCTGCCGCCAGGGGCGCTCACCGGCAAACACATGTACCGCGTCCTTGACCTGTGCCTGGCGTGCAAGGCCTGTAAGGCTGAATGCCCTTCGAATGTAGATATGGCTAAGCTCAAGGCTGAGTTCCTCGCTGGTTACCATGCCGCGCACGGCACGCCGCTGCGCGACCGGGCCTTTGCCCACATCGCTGCCCTCAACCGCATCGGCTGCGCCCTGGCGCCAATGTCCAACTGGGTAGCACAGAGCCGCCTGGCCCGCCGGGCACTTCACCGCTTCCTCGGCATTGATCCGCGCCGGCCTTTGCCGCCCTTCGCCCGCCCGACGTTCCCGGCACGTTTCCGCGCTACTCACCCTGCGAGGGTTGAACCGGTGTCATCAGGCCGCCGAGCGGTGCTTTACGATGACACCTTCATGCGCTACAACTACCCTGAAGTCGGTGAAGCGGCAGTAGCGGTACTGGAGGCGGCCGGATACGAGGTGTTGCTGGTGGACCACCCCTGCTGCGGGCGGCCGATGATTTCGAAGGGCCTGCTGGCCCAGGCACGGCAAAGCGCGGCTGCCAATCTCGCCGCGCTCACCCCTTATGTCGAGCAAGGGCTCCCCATCGTCGGCTGCGAGCCAAGCTGTATCCTGAGCTTCCGCGATGAGTATCCCGACCTCCTGGAACACCCCCTGACCCACGCCCTGGCTGACCAAAGCTACACCTTTGAAGAATTCATCGCGCGGGAGCATCTGGCAGGCCGGCTGGAAGTGACTTTTGCCGAGCATGGCCAGCACGCGCTCCTCCATGGTCACTGCCACCAGAAAGCTCTTGTCGGCACCGCTCCGGCGCGGGCTGCGCTACACGTGGCCGGCTACACGGTCGAAGAAGTGGATTCCGGCTGCTGTGGTATGGCCGGGTCATTTGGCTTCGAGGCCGAGCATTACGAGCTATCTCTCCAGATCGGCGCCCGCCGCCTGTTCCCAGCCGTGCAAGCTGCCACCAGCGATACGGTGATCGTCGCTCCTGGCGTCTCGTGCCGCCAGCAGATCGCCGTAGCTACGGGTCGCCGTGCCTTGAGCATGCCAGAGGCTATACTTCAAGCCGGCATAGCGCCAGCCCGAGACTAAAAGAAGAGCGGGCAGGGTCTTGACAAATCCACAAAAGTGTTTTATAATTTTATTATATAAAAGCAGATTTCATTCTACGAAAATAACCAAGGGGGGTGTTTCCTGGTGCCTCGGAAAGCGCATGCGGCTAATCAACGTTATCATATTCGTGCAGTGGAGCGGGCGCTGTCGCTCTTGCGCGTCTTCCTCGACCATGACAGCGACCTCTCCGCCACCGACCTCAGCCAAGCCCTCCACCTCGACCTCTCCACCACCTTTCGCATGCTCGTCACCCTCCAGGCCCAAGGCTTCATCGAACAAAACCCCGCCTCCGGCAAATACCGCCTCGGCGTCACCTGCCTCGAACTCGGCTCCCGCTTCCTCCGCTCTAACGACATCCGCCAACGCGCCCTCCCCACCATGGATGCCCTCCGCCACCGCTTCGGGGAAACTGTCCATCTCACCATCCTTGACGGGACTGAGGTTGTCTACCTGGAGAAGCTGGCCGGCCTGCACCCCATCGGCTTTATGTCTCGCGCGTGGGCGGTCGGGCACCTGCCCATTGCACGGGGGTAGGCAAGGCTCTGCTGGCTTACC
>CADDZL010000093.1 GCA_902812335.1 Chloroflexota bacterium
GGTTGGGCGGTGGTCACAGCGGGCGCTGGGGCCGGCGCCGGCTGCCCGGCACCGGCTGCTTGCTGCCCAGCCGCACCCGGCCGCCGGGTCTTGGCCGCTTCCTTCTCGACCCGAGCCGCCTCTTCTTGGGCATAGTCCGTTGGCCGGATCTGGGCGTAGTAACTCACGGGCTTGAGCAGCTTTTGCAGATCGAAGATGTTGGTTGTGGTCCGGTCGTACGTGGCCAGCTCGAAATCGTGGTCCATCTTGATGGCATCGAACGGGCAGAACTCGGCGCACAAGCCACAGTTCATACAAATATCAATGTCAATGTAGAACTCTTCCGGTTCCGGCTTGGGCCGCCCTGTCGCCGGGTCGGTGCCACGCACGATCCAGATACACTGCGGTGGACAGACCTTGGCACAGATACCGCATGAGGTGCAGCGGATTTGCTTGGTGTCGTCCTCGTATAGCAGGAACGGGATATAGCGGAACTGCTCCGGAATCGGCAGCCGCTCCTCCGGGTATTGGACAGTGAAGATGCCCTTGCCCTTGGGGCTTTGCCGCACCGGCATGATGTCGGCACTTGTGTACTTCTTGCCGAACCAGCGAATATCCTCGATATACGACTCAACGAAGTGCTTGAGCGTCACACCTAAGCCCCGCACAATACCGAGTCCGTACATGCTCTCTAATCCCTTTCACTCATGGTGAGCATCCTCACCGGTCGGTTTCACCCAGCACAATGTCAATGCTGCCCAGAATCACCACCACATCGGCCACCTTATGGCCCTTGCACATCTCGCCCAGCGGCGTCAAATTGATGAAGCTGGGAGCGCGGACATGGTAGCGCCAGGGGTTGGGCTTGCCGTTGGACACGACGTAGAAGCCCAGTTCCCCTTTCGGGTTCTCAACCCGTCCATAGGCCTCACCCGCCGGCACGCGCACCTGATATTGGGGCTTGCCCGCGAGAATATCCCCACCTGACGGCATCTGGTCAAGCACCTGCTGCAGGATACGGATGCTCTGCCGCATTTCGTCAATGCGGATCAGGTAACGGTCGTAGACATCACCGTTATAGCGCACCGCCACGTCGAAATCGAAGCGGTCGTAGATCGAGTAGGGCTCAGCCCGGCGCACATCGTAGGGCACGCCACTGGCCCGCAGCACCGGCCCGGCCGCCGAGTAGGCAATTGCCACTTCTGGCGGCAGATAGCCGACGCCCTGGCAGCGCGCCAGGATGATTTCGTTATGCGTCAGGTAGGTGTCCAGCTCGTCAATCGCCCGCGGCAGGCGCTCAAATACCAGCTCGCGGCAGCGCTCATAGATGCCGTCAGGCAGATCGCGCACGACACCGCCGAAGCGCATGTAGTTGCACATCATCCGGCTGCCCGCTGTCGCCTCAAAGATGTCCAGAATCAATTCGCGTTCTTCGATGGCATACAGCGCCGGGGTGAAGAACGCGCCCAGGTCGTTCAGCAGGAAGCCGATGGCCCACATGTGATTGGCGATTCTGGTCAGTTCGGCCATGAGCACGCGGATGTACTCCGCGCGCTCCGGCGGCTTGATGCCCATCAGCTTCTCGACCGCCAGGCAGTAGCCCAGGTTATTCGACATTGAGCAGATGTAGTCCAGCCGGTCGGTGTAGGGGATGTTCATGATGAACGTATTGCGTTCGCCGATCTTCTCATGGTTGCGGTGCAGGTAACCCATCACCGGCTGCAGGTCAATGATGGTTTCGCCGCTCAGCGCCACCACCATGCGGAACACGCCGTGTGTGCTGGGGTGCTGCGGGCCGAGGTTGACGACGATCTGGTCGGTCTTCAGACCGTGATCCTCGTCGTCAACGGCCTGGATGAGCGTATCGTACGCACCGCCATAGGAACTGACCTGGCTCAGCATGCTCAGATCATCCGGGGGCATCCACTCCGGCGGGTACTTCACGTTCTTGCCAAACGGGGTTTTCTCCTCAGCCCGATAAACATGGCCGCCCGGCCAGCGACTGTCAAACGGCTTGCCCTCTTGTTCGTAATAGGCCTCTTTCCAATCCTTGCGCATGGGATGGCCATTGAAGCCCTCCCACAGCAGGATGCGTTTGAGGTTGGGATGGCCGGCGAAGCGGATGCCAAACAGGTCCCATGCTTCGCGCTCCTGAAAATCAGCGCCGGGCCACACCGGCACGAGCGAGGGCAGAACCGCGTTGTCCCGCGGTGTGCGTGCCTTGAACACCACCGGCCCCCCGCCGGCGATGCGATAGGCATGGTACACAACCTCCATGAACCCGTCGTCAATATAGTCCACGGCGGTCACAGAGGACAGATAATTGTAGCCCAGCTCATCGCGCAGCGCCCGCGCAACGTCCACGAGCTGATCGCTGTTGACGATGAAACCAGAATAGCCTTTGCGCGTATCCGGCGTGATCGCGCCGGGGAATTTCTCGCTCAATACGGCCTGGGCGTGCGCAGCCGGGTCCGTGACCAACGTCGAAGGTGCTTCTGGTGTAACAGTCGCCATCAATCTCTCCTCTTCTGCTCACTGCTTACTTCGGTTCGCCGCCCTCTTCAGAGGCCTGCTTGAGCGCGGCTTCGCGCTCGGCCCGGCGTTGCGCCGCCAGCGCCTGCCGCCGGGCGATCTCCTCCGGCGTCAGCCCCGGCTTACGGACCGGTGCCGTGCTCTGAGCCGCCTCTGTTGTCGGCTGGGCCTGAGCTGCGGCCGGCGCTGCCGCCATCACACCTGCGGCCAGTGTCGCCAGATGTTCCGCTGCCATACGCTTGATCTGCGGCACCTGGCGCGGGTCAATCAGGTCAGGCCACAACACCGGCACAGGGACTGCCTCGCCCGGCCCTTTCTGATACCAGGGCACACTGCGCAGCGATTGCCGCTCGATCTTCTCCTGCAGCTTGATCAGACCGTGCAGCAGCGCCTGGGGCGTCGGCGGGCAACCGGGCACATACACGTCCACAGGGATGAACTTATCTACACCCGAAACGACGTTGTAGCCTTCCTTGAACGGCCCGCCACCGTTAGCACACGCGCCCATCGAGAGCACATAGCGCGGCTCCGGCATCTGGTTGTACAACCGCACGATCTGCGGGATCATCTTCTTGGTTACCGTGCCCGACACGATCATCAAGTCGGCCTGGCGCGGGCTGGGGCGCATTACTTCCATGCCGAACCGCGCCAGGTCGTAGCGGCTGGCCGCAGTGCAGATCATCTCAATGGCGCAGCAGGCCAGGCCGAACATCATCGGCCACACCGACGAACGCCGGCTCCAATTGTAAATCTTCTCCACCGTCGTGATGGCAATGTTGCTTTGTAACTCCTCCGGCACCGGGATGTCGGGGTTGAGCAGATCATCCGTCATAAGGGCATTGCCTCCTCATACCACTCTTGTAAAATCGCCTGGAGCAGGTCATCATTGACCAGCTCTGGATCGTCGGCGAATTCGGGCAGCGCCACGACCCATGCAAACAACTGCTGATAGCTCATATCCTCCGGTTTGGCGTCCGGGTGTTCCTCCATCAGCCGCAGCGCAATGGCATAGGAGGAATCCCAGTAGAGGGGTTCACTCATCCCGCCTGCCCAGACACCGAGGTCTCGCCAAAAGCGCCCGTATCAATCTGTGCCCGCTGCAAGCGGCCACTGTAGTCCACGTAGATCGCCTTCCACTCGGTAAATATATCCAGCGCGGTTTGCCCGGCCTCGCGGTGGCCATTGCCCGTACCCCGCGTGCCGCCGAAGGGGAACTGGATCTCCGCGCCGGTCGTGCCGTGGTTGACATACACGATCCCCGTCGTCAGGTCGCGCATCGCCCGGAAGGCTGCATTTACGTCCTGGGTGAAGATCGAGCTGGACAGGCCATAGGCGACGCGGTTATTCACCTCGACCGCCTGGCTCAGGTCTTTGACCGCGATGATCGAGAGCACCGGGCCGAAGATCTCCTCCTGCGCGATACGCATATCCGGCTGCACCCGGTCAAACAGCGTCGGCAGATAGTAGAACCCCTGGCCGCTATCGCGGTAGATGTCGCCGCCGCATAGCAGACGCGCCCCCTCCTGCTGGCCGATCTGCACGTAAGCGTGGATCTTCTCCAGGGCCCGGCGGTTGATCACCGGTCCCACATCGGTGGTGGGCAACAGGCCATCGCCCAGGCGCAGCGCCCGCGTGCGTTCGACCAGTGCCTCGGTCAGGCGCGGCTGAATGCCCTGCTGGACGATCAACCGGCTGCAGGCCGTGCAGCGCTGTCCTGTGGTGCCGAAGGCCGACCACAGGATCGCCTCGACTGCCAGATCCAGATTGGCGTCATCCAGGACGATGACCGCGTTCTTGCCGCCCATCTCCAGCGACACCCGCTTGAGCGTCTTGGCGGCCTCGACCGCGACATGCGTCCCGGCCTCGGTGGAGCCGGTAAAGGACACGATCTTAACCAGCGGGTGGTGCAGCAGCGCTTCGCCTGCCTCACCACCGGGGCCGGTGACCAGATTGAGAACGCCGGCTGGCAGTCCGGCCTCTTCGAATATCTTGACGAACTCAGCCGCCAGCATCGGTGTGTCGGAGGCCGGCTTAAACACAACCGTATTCCCCGCAATCAGCGCCGGAAAGATCTTCCAGGAAGGGATGGCGATGGGGAAATTCCAGGGCGTGATGATCGCCGCGACGCCAACCGAGTCGCGCACGGCCATGCCGAACTTGTTGGGCAGTTCCACCGGCGCAGTGTAGCCCAGAAGGCGCCGGCCCTCACCGGCAATATAGAAGGCCATATCAATGGCCTCCTGCACATCACCACGGGCTTCGGGCAACACCTTGCCCATCTCGCGGGTCAGCAGGCGGGCCAGTTCCTCTTTGCGTTCGAGCAGGAACTGGCCGACGCGGAAGAGGATCTCGCCGCGCTTGGGTGCGGGCGTGAGCCGCCAGGCCGGATAGGCCTTGGCCGCGGCCTCGACCGCCGCATCAGCGTCCTGGGCATCGCTGCGGGCAATCAGACCCAGCAGTTCCTCATTGGCGGGGTTAATATCCTCGAAGGTCGCGCCGCTATGGGCGTCCACCCACTCCCCGCCGATGTAGTTGCGGTAACGCATCGTCATAGAATGTGACCTCCCGTTCGCGTTCTGGCCCAATCATAACACGATCCAGGGCGAACGGGCAATCTGCTCGCGCTGCCACGAGGGCAGCTCCTGTTCTCCGAATAAAGATGACGAGATTCACAAATATTATAGGGCTACTGAGACGTTCTGTCAAGGAGAAGATTCGGGTGGCAAGAATACGGTAAGGGGCAATTACGCTGGCTGACAGATGTGATGCCCCCCGCTAAGCATATCATCCACCCCGTGCGGCATGGCACGCTTCTTGCATCATACCCTTCAGCGCGATTTGCCCCGCCCTGGCAACTATGCTATAGTCATATGGGTAACGTCAAGCGGTCAGATCGGTCTATTTAGGGAGGCGATGGCCCTTTCACCTTATCTCGAGATGCGGCCCCAGGTCACCACTCACCTGGTCGTGACCACGCACCTCCTGGCTCTGTCCGCGCCGGAGTTGGAAGAGGCCATCTCGACCGAACTGGCTGAGAACCCGGCTCTGGAGCGGGTCGAGGCAGTGCGCTGTCGCCAATGTGGCGCTCGCCTCACCACCCCCATCTGCCCAACCTGCCTCCAGGCCCGCCTGGGCCGCCGGTCCTATGAGGTCGAATGGCCCCGCTCGCCCTCGCGCCGCGACGATGACGCCGCCGACACCTGGGCTGCCGACCTGCCGGAGCCGCCCTCGCTGCGCGCCTACCTTATGCAGCAACTTCGGCCTATGCTCGCTGCCGGTGACCTGCCCCTTGCCAGCCTGTTGATCGAGAGCCTGGACGAGCGCGGTTTCCTGCCGGAGGATATCGAGACGCAAGTCTGCCGTTGGGGCTTTTCCCCGGAGCGGTTCCAGGCAGTCCTGGCCGCCCTCCAGACGCTCGAACCGCCCGGTATTGCCGCCCGCAATGTCCGCGAGTGCCTGCTCCTCCAACTCGCCAGTCTGGCTGAGCGCGGCTATGGCCAACCCACCGTGTCCCTGGCACAGGCGATTGTGCAGGACGGTTGGGACCTGTTAGTCCGGCGCTCCGAGGATGCACTGGCGGCACGTCTGGGCGCTCGCCGCCGGGACGTGGCCGAGGCAATCCGCTTCATCCGCTCCAACCTGACCCCGTATCCGGCGCTGGCCTACTGGGGCCGGGGCACCGAGCCCCACCTGGCCGATGGCTCTCGCTATGGCACACCCGATATCGCCATCTACATAGACTGGGATGGCTCGCTCACGGCTGAGGTCTTCAGCATCGGCGCCGAGTGGTTCCGCGTCAATCCGCTCTTCCGCCAGGCGCTCCGGGATAACCAAGCCGATGCCAGCGAGGCCGAGGGGACGGCCCGCTGCGCGGAACTGGCTGAACGCGCCAGCCTGTTCATCAAATGCCTGAACCAGCGCCGCCAGACATTGCAGCGCATCGCCGCCGTCCTGATGGAGATCCAGCGCGACTACTTCCTCAAGGGAGACCGCTATCTGCGCCCACTCACCCGTGCCCGGGTCGCCGACATCCTGGGCCTGCATGAGTCCACCATCAGCCGCGCCGTCGCCGGTAAGACGCTGGCCCTGCCTTCCGGCCAGATCGTGCCCCTGGCCCGCCTGTTCGATCACAGCATTGCAGCTAAGGACGCAATTCAGTCCCTGATCGCGGCGGAGACCGAACCGCTCAGCGACGATCAGATTGCCGGGCAACTGGATGCGCTGGGCTATCACATCGCCCGTAGGACAGTGGCCAAGTACCGTGCGGCGCTGGGCATCCTGCCGGCCCCACTGCGCCGGGCCATGGGCAGTAACCTCTCCCCCTCGCCCCCTCCCCTAATCGGAGAGGAGAGGTGGGCAGTGGACAGCGTACCGTTTGCTGCTGACAGTGAGGCCTGAGATGGCAGAGGTCCCCTCTGAGTCCCCCATCCGCTCACTGTGGGCCAGCTTACTGGGCCGAGGCCATGACGAACTCAGCAGCCTGGCCCCCCTTCTCCAACTGAGCGAAGATGCCATCCTGGTCGTTGAGCCCGCCACCGGCCAGATCATTGAGGCCAATCCACGCACCGCCGAATTGACCGGCCACACCCTGGCCGACCTGCGCCGCCTGTCGTTGGCCGACCTGTTCGCCCAGACGGTTCCCCTGTCCCTGATCAACCAGCTCGCGCCGGGTGAGAGCCGGTCGTTCCGCAATGTATCCCTGCGCACGCGCAACAGGCGGCCGGTCAGCGTGGACCTGCGCCTGATGCGCCCTGCCGTCGGTGAGCCGGTGCTTCTCGCCGCCCGTGATCTGACCGCCTCGCGGCGGCTGGAGCAGGCCCTGGCCAGGGTTGAAGACCAGCTCTCGACCGTGGCTGCGCTCATCGGTTTGCTCACCGAGCCGCTGGCTGCGCCTGACGATGCCATCAAGCGCGGCCTGCACCTGGTCGCCACCGCCTGCGGTGCTGATGCCGCCGCACTCTACCTGGACGAAGGACGGACGACGAACGACGCGCCGCCCCCCCCGTCCTCCATCCTCCGTCATACGTCCTTTGTCGTCCCTCTGCGGACCGCTGTAGGTCTGGCCTCGATGCTGCCGGCCACTTGCGAACTGCTGATTGAGGGCTCAGGCGGGGACCGCAGCGACGGGGGATGCCGCCCTTCTACCGCCTGGGCCGAATCGCTCCAGACCATCGGCTGGTCCGCCTGGCAGACCCTGCCGCTCGCATCAGGCTGCCTGTTCATCGGTCGGCGCTCCCCCGGCGCGGAACTGGGAACGCCGGCGTTGCTGGCGGCCATCACCCACATCATGGCCGGCCTGTTGGCCCGCATCGAACGGGAAGCGGCACAGGCTGAGCAGGTGGCCCGGGCGGACGACATTGAGCATTTGTGCCGGGCGTTGCTGGACGAGATCAGCGACGGCGTGTTGGTCCTGGCAGCCGACGGAACGCTTCGCGCCTGCAACCGGACGGCCGGGCGGCTGCTCGGCTACGAGCCGGAGGAGGTCCTGGGGCTGCCTGCCGGTGATGTGCTCATCGCCCGGCAGGACCTGTCCGACATCCTGGCTTGCGCCCTGGCCGGCGCATCGCCGGGGGCGCGCGTCGAGGTCACACTGCTCTCGCGCGACGGCCACGAGGTGCCGGCCATGCTCGGTGGAGCGCCGCTCCTGGGGTCAAGCCGGGGCGCGTTAATTCTGATCCAGGACCTGAGCCAGCGCAAGGCCATCGAAGACCAGCACCGTGACCTCGACCGGCTGGCCTTTCTGGGCGAGATGTCGGCCATCTTCGCCCACGAGATCCGCAACCCCCTGGCAGCCATCAGCACCGGCGTTCAGTATCTCGCCGGCAAGTTGCCCCCTGACGACCCACTCCAGGAATCGGTGGCACTCATCCTGGGCGAGAGCCGTCGCCTGAATCAGATTCTGGCCGACATCCTGGCGGTAGCCCGCGCCTCGGAGCCTAGGCTTGCGCCTTGTGCCCTGCCAGAGGTGCTGGACGACGTGCTGGCGCGCCGGACCGCCGAGATGGACCGGTTGGGCATTCAGGTAGTGCGCAATTACGCCACTGACCTGCCCCCCTGTCTAGGCGACCGCACCAAGCTTGAGCAAGTCTTCACCAACCTGGTCGCCAATGCCATCCAGGCGATGAGCGCCGGCGGCACGCTGTCAATCAGCGCCAGACGTGCCGCGGAGGGGCCCACGGATGGACTCAAACCCGATAATGGTTTCATCCAGGTCGAAATTGCCGACACCGGTCCCGGCATCCCAGAAGCCGTCCAACGGCGCATCTTCGACCCCTTCTTCACTACCCGGCGCAGTGGGACCGGCCTGGGGCTGACCATCGCCCGGCGCATTGTGGGCCAGCACAATGGCAGTCTGAGCCTGCGCAGTTGGGAGGGCGTCGGCACCATCTTCACAGTCACCCTCCCGGCGGCTGAAGATTGAGCTATGCCGGCCACAGTTCTCATCGTTGACGACGAATCCACTCTACTCTCCTTCCTTGAGCGCATCCTGAGGGACGAGGGCTACGAGACGCTGGCGGCGGCCACACTGGCCCAGGCCCAGCAACAACTCGATACCCGCCAGGTGGACATCATGCTGCTCGATCTGGCCCTGCCGGACGGCAACGGCCTATCGCTGCTGGAGCGCGTGACGCGCCAGCGGGCCGACCTGCCGGTCATTGTCCTGACGGCGCATGGTGCTGTTGATAGCGCCGTGCAGGCGATGAAATTGGGCGCTTTCGACTACCTGACCAAACCCTTTGATGCACCCGAACTCCTGGTCAACCTGAAAAAGGCAGCCGAGTCCGTGGCTTTGCACCGCGAACTCGAACACCTGCGGCAACTGGGCCATGCTGCCGCTGAGACCTGGATTGTGGGCGAGACCCCCGCCGTGCGCCTGCTGGCCGAACAGATTGACCGGGTCGCACCGACGCCGGTCAGCATATTGATCACCGGCGAGAGCGGCACAGGCAAAGAAGTGCTGGCTCGCACGATCCACGCGCGCAGCCCGCGGGCCAACAAAGCCTTCATCGCCATCAACTGCGCGGCTATCCCAGACCAACTCCTGGAGAGCGAACTGTTCGGCTACGAGCCCGGAGCCTTCACCGGAGCCAAACGTCAAAAGAAGGGCCTGATCGAACTGGCCGATGGGGGCACCCTCTTTCTCGACGAGATCGGCAGCATGAAGCTGGAGATGCAGGCCAAACTATTGCGCGTGCTGGAAAACAAGACGCTCATGCGGGTCGGTGGCACCAGCGAGGTCCGGGTCAATATCCGGCTGATGGCCGCGACCAACCGTGACCTGGCGGCAGCGGTGCAGGCCGGCGAGTTCCGCGAGGACTTATTCTACCGCCTTAGCGTCGTCCAGTTCCACCTGCCGCCGCTGCGTGAGCGCACCGCCGACCTGCCTCTGTTCGTGGCCACCTTTGTCGAGCACGCCGCGCGTGAAATGGGCAAACCCATTACCGCCGTCCACCCCCGCGCTATGGCAGCGATTAAAGCCTACCGCTGGCCGGGCAACATCCGCGAACTGCGCAACGCCATTGAGCGGGCCGTCCTATTCTGCGATGGTACGGAGATCCGCCTGGCCCATCTGCCGGCCGAGGTGGCGCAGGCTGAGGCCCAACAGGCCGGCGAGGAGGGGGCCACCGGCAGCGGACAGATACCTCTGCGAGAAGCACTGGCCGAGTACGAGATGCAACTGATCGAGCGGGCGCTGGCCAGTTCAGGTGGAGACGAGAACCTGGCAGCCAGCCTCCTGGGCCTTGACCCCACCGAACTGCGCAAACGGCGCTACTCTCTCGAAAACAGTAAGCCCGCCGCCGATGCGAAAGCGGCGGCCACGCCTGGGAAACCCGCTCCGCGGCTTTGATCCGAATAACCATCGGATAGAATCCGATGGCTGCGCTTGCCAGCCTGCCCCGTCGGGTGTATTCTTCTCTCCCCCCTCAGGGGGCATTTGTGACTGATGAACTCTGATTTCTGATGGCGGATTGCTGGCTGCCACATCTAAAACCGGCAATCCCTGAAAGGCTATCTCATGTTTACGACGGCTTCTGCGGTACAGAACGCACTGGCAACACAACAGTATATCGCTTCCGACGAAATCGCCACCGTACTTCTCCTGGCTGAGCGGCTGGGTAAGCCCGTCCTGGTCGAGGGGCCGGCCGGCGTGGGCAAGACCGAGCTGGCCAAGGCCTGGGCCGCCGCCTCCGGGCGCGAGCTGATCCGCCTGCAATGCTATGAGGGCCTGGACGAGACCAAGGCGCTATATGAATGGGAATACGCCAAGCAGATGCTCTACACCCAACTCCTGCGCGATAAACTGCACGACCTGCTGGCCGATGCGCCCACGCTGGGCGCGGCTGCCGACCGGCTGGCTGCCGAAGAGGATGTGTTCTTCTCCATGCGTTTCCTCGTGCCCCGCCCGCTGCTGCGCGCCATCATGGCCGAGCAGCCGACACTTTTGTTAGTAGATGAGATCGACAGGAGCGATCCGGAGATGGAGGCATTCCTCCTCGAGGTCCTGAGCGATTTCCAGGTAACGGTGCCGGAGTTGGGCACGATTCGCGCCCGGCAGGTGCCAACCGTCATCCTGACGAGCAATAACACCCGTGAACTGTCCGAAGCGCTCAAGCGTCGTTGCCTCTATCTCTATCTGGATTATCCCGACGTCGAGGCTGAGTTGCGCATTGTGCACACTAAGGTGCCTGAACTGGCTCCCCAACTGGCCCGCCAGGCGGTTGAACTGGTGCAGCGGCTGCGCCGGCTCGACCTCAAGAAGAGCCCCAGCGTCAGCGAGACATTGGACTGGGCTCGCGCCCTCGTCACATTAAACGCCCACGCCCTTGACGAGCGCACGCTGAATACCACCATGACCATCCTCCTCAAGCATGAGGCCGATTTGGAGCGGGCCAAGCGCGGCCTGGATAGCCGCCGTCCCAGTGGGAGGTTCATCAATGGATGAACGCATCGTCGAGTTCATTGCTGCGCTGCGCGCCGCCGGCGTGCGCGTGTCGGTCGCCGAAAGCCAGGATTCCTTCCAGGCTATCGAGCAGTTGGGGGCTATGGACAAGGCTGCTTTCCGCGCCGCCCTGCGCGCCACGCTGATCAAGGACGTCCAGGACTATCCCGACTTCGACCGGCTGTTCCCGCTATACTTCGGGGGCGAAGCGCCGCTGAACGCCCTGGCCGGGATGAATCCGCATGACCGTGAGATGCTGGAGGCGGCCCTGGAAACGCTGTCGCGCCAACTCGCCGAGCGATTGCGCCGCCTGCTCAGCGGGCAAGGCCTGACGCGTGAAGAACTGCAACGTATCGCCGAGGCAGCCGCCCAGGCCCGCGATCTGCCGCCGGAGTTGCGCCTGTGGCTCATGCGCCAGTTGCAGCGCGAGTTGGGCATGGAGCAGTTGCAACGGGCGCTGGCGGAACTGTGGCGGCAGTTGCAGGCAGCCGGCATGGACCCCCAAACCCTTGAACAACTGCGCCGCGCTGCTGCTGCCAACCAGCAGGCGGTGCAGGACGAGATCGAGCGCGCCTTCGGCCCGACCCAAAAGCAGCGCCCGGTCGAGCAGCGCGGCCCCCGCTCCGACTATAACCTGCTGCAACGGCCATTCCACGCGCTCACCCCCGCCGAGATCGCCCAACTGCGCCAGCAGG
>CADDZL010000094.1 GCA_902812335.1 Chloroflexota bacterium
GGGAGCTACCCTCCCACCCTGGTGCAAGACGCAGGCGCAGGTACGGGAGGTGCGGGCACGGCTGGGCCTGCCGCTCGAGGCGCTTATCGTAGGGACCTTCGGTCAGGCAACGCCTGAGAAACGGCTGGATCTGGCGTTACGCGCCTTCGCCCGCCTGCGCGCCAGCCGGCCGGAGGCATTGTACCTGATCGTGGGTGAGGTCCCCGACTGGCATCCGCCGCTCGCGCCACTCATTGCGGAGCTAGAGCTGGGGCAGGCCGTCCTGCTCACCGACCGCGTCCCCGATCTGGCAACCTTCGCCGAGTACATCGCGGCGACCGACATTGCTGTGAACCTGCGCCAGCCAACGGTCGGTGAAACCTCCGCCAGCTTGTTGCGGATCATGGCCGCAGGGGTCGCAGCTATTGTGACGGACGACGGCTGGTATGCAGAGTTGCCAGAGGGCACGTGTCTGAAACTCCCGCCTGAAGCGGGCGAGGGGGCACTGACAGAAGCATTGCACCTGTTGGCGAATGACGCCAGTTGTCGCCAGCAGATGGGTGCCCAGGCCCGCGCCTATGTGGCACAGGCGCACCGTTGGGAGGATACGGCGAGTGGTTATCTGGCGTTGATTCAGGATGTGCTTTCATAGGACTCGATGCGTATTCTGCACGTGATCCAACGCTACTGGCCAGCGATAGGAGGGGCAGAGAAGCATTTCCAGGAGATCTCGGAGCGGCTCGTCCGCGATGGCCACGAGGTGACCGTCTACACTACCGACGCTGGCGATTTCCAATGCTTCTGGGACGGGCGCAAGCCTCGCCTGGAGACGCGCGAAGAGGTGCACAACGGCGTCACCGTCCATCGTTTCCCCTTGCGTCACCTGCCATTGTCGCGCTGGACGTACCCGGCATTGCGGCGTGGGCTGGCAATGGTCTCGTCCTTGCCACTGCCGACGACGGGCGTGCTATTCCGGTTGGCCCGCTTCACCCCCTGGGTGCCGGACCTGGAACGGGCACTGGCGAGGGCGCATGGGCGCTTCGATCTGGTCGCCGGCATGACGATCTGTTATGAATCGCTGCTGGAACCGGCCTGGCGCTATACCCGGCGCGAAGGCCTCCCGTTTCTGCTTTATCCCCTCACCCATCTGGGCGAGTCAGAGCGCAGTTCGCTGCGCCGCTATTACACGATGCGTCACCAACTGGCACTGGCGCGGGCCAGCGACACCGTCTTCACCCAGACCCGGCTGGAGGGCAATTACCTGGCGCAGCAGGGCGTCGCGCCGGAACGGCTGGTCTGGGGCGGTGCCGGTGTCAATCCCAGCGAGTTGGCCGGGGGCGAGGCTGCGCGGGCACGGGCCCGGTTCGGCTTGGCCGCTCCCGTTGTTTTGGTGCTGGGGACCGCTGCCTACGATAAGGGCACGGTGCACATGGTCGAGGCGATGCATCGGTTGTGGGCGCAGGGTATGCGCGCCGACCTGGTCCTGGCCGGGGCGGTGACCGGCGGCTTCGCCCGTTATTGGGCGGGGTTGTCTAAGAATGGGCGCTGCATAGCAGAGAGCGGCCAGGTCCATCTGTTGGGCATCGTGGATGAGGCCGACAAGCGCGACTTGTTGGCTGCGGCCAGTGTCCTGGCTCTGCCGTCGCGCAGCGATTCCTTTGGTATTGTCTTCCTTGAGGCCTGGCTATATGGTGTGCCCGTTGTCGGTGCGGCGGCCGGTGGTGTGGCTGAGGTGATTTCAGACGGGCAGGACGGCTATCTGGTGCCTTTTGGCGATGTGGATATGCTGGCGGCACGCCTGGCCCGTCTCCTGGCCGACCCGGCCCTGGCCCACCGGCTGGGTGAGGCTGGCCGGTGCAAGGTGTTGGCGCAGCACACCTGGGACCATGTTTATGCACGGGTGAGGACGAGATATGAACGATGAACCGATCCAGATTAACAGCGAGGGCGAGATTGACATCGAGGACATCATGCGTCAGATCCGAGAGCATATCGCCCGGCGCCAGGCGCAAACGGCCGGCTGGATGCCCTCCCCGCCCCACGACGGACGTCTGGGGCGCGAGGTTTACGACGAGTTGTACCAGGCCAACGCCACCTTCGACAAGACCTATGTCTCACCTTACCTGACGCCGACTCATGTGCCGCTCGTGGGTGGGCTGTGGCAACGCTTGCGCCAGGTGGCCCACAATCTGGTGATCTTCTACGTAAACCGCCTGGCAGCAGCTCAGGTCGGCTTCAATCACCATGTTGTGCGCGTTCTAAACGAGTTGGTACGTCTCCTGGACCAGGATGACACCGCCGCCAGGCTGACACGGCTGGAGGAAGAAGTGGCGGCGCTGCGCGCTGAACTGAAGAAATGACCAAGATCGCCTTTGTCCCCCCCTGGTATGGAGCCGACATCCCCGGTGGTGCCGAGGCGCTGTGCCGGCGCACCGCGGAAGAACTGCGCCGGCGCGGCCTGGAAGTCGAGGTGCTGACCACCTGCGTGCGCGATTTCTATAGCGATTGGGGGCACGACTTCTACCGCGAGGGCCGCGACGAGATCAATGGTGTGCCGGTGCGTCGTTTCCGCGTCCGGCAACGTAATCGGGCGCGCTTCGATGCCGTCAACCTCAAGCTGATGCAAGGCACACGTATCACGCCGGCAGAGGAGCGCATCTTCATTGAGGAGATGATCCACAGCGAGCGGCTATACCAATTTATCGCCGACCATGGCGACGAATACCTCTTCTTCTTCCTCCCCTATATGTTCGGCACGACTGTGCGCGGCGCAACCATCTGGCCGGAGCGGTCCTGGCTGATCCCCTGCCTACACGATGAAGCCTACGCCCGGCTGAGCGCCTACCAGCCGGTGTTCCGGGGCGTGCAGGGCCTGTTGTTCCTATCGCAACCGGAGATGGATCTGGCGCAGCGGTTGTACGGCCTGAACGGGCAGCAACTGGTTCTGGCGGGCGCAGGCGTGGATACGGACTACGCTGGCGACGCTACCGCTTTTCGCCGGCGAACCGGTATAGACGGTCCATTCATCCTATACGCCGGGCGCAAGGATATGGGCAAAAATCTGCCACTCCTGCTTGACTATTTCCGCCGCTACCGGCAGGAGAGGCTGGGCCGTCTGCCTGCCCTCAACCTGGTCTTGATCGGCGGCGGGCCGATCTCCGGCGATCTGAACGAGGGTATCCACGATCTGGGCCGGCTGTCCGAGCGCGACAAGTTCGATGCCTATGCCGCAGCGACAGCGCTGTGCCAGCCCTCGACGCATGAGAGCTTTTCTTTGGTCATGATGGAAGCCTGGGTCGCGGGCACGCCGTCGCTGGTTAATGCCGCCTGCGCCGTGACCGTGGCGCACTGCCGCGAGGCCAACGGCGGCTTATATTTTCGTGACTACGCTGAGTTCGCTGCCTGCCTGGACCTGCTACTGACACAGCCCGGCCTGCGCGAACGGCTGGGCCGCCAGGGGCGCAATTATGTCCTGGCGCACTACACCTGGGACATCATCACGGAAACCTATCTGCGGCTCTTGAGCGAAGCAAAGCACCTATGCGCATCCACCAGATGACTGCTGCCTTAACCACGGGCGATGCCATCGGCAACTATATATTGATGTTGCAGCGCATCTTCGCCGGCCTGGGCTACGCGGGCGGCATCTTCGCCGATCATATCCACCCGGCGCTCGGCCACCTATGCCGGCCCTCATCGGAGTATCACCCGACCGGGCGGGATGTGCTGTGGTTTCACTACAGCATCGGCGCGGACAACTTCTACGCCTTGGCGGACAATCCAGACCGGCTGGTCATGGATTTTCACGGCGTGACTCCGCCGCACCTGATGAAGGGCGGGGACGCAGAGCTAGAACGCCGGGCGCAACAGGCCCTGGCCGCGTTGCCCGGTTACGCCGACCGTTTCCAGATGTGCGTCGTCCACTCGGACTACGCCGGGGACCTGCTGCGGCAGCACGGCTACAAGCATATCGAGAAGGCCCCGCTGGTTGTGGACACTGCCCGCCTGGACGGTGCCGAAGACGAGGCTCTGTCACGTCTATTGCGCAGGCTTGAATATATCCTCTTCGTCGGTCGCATCGTGCCACAAAAGGGCCTGCTCGATCTCGTCCAGATGTTCGCTCAGCTCAAGCGGTTGCGACCGGCAATACGGCTGATCCTGGTGGGCGGCACTGGCGTGCTGCCCGGCTATGCGCGCCAGGTAGAGGCGCTCATGCGTGAACTGGGGCTGGTATCAGATACGATCCTGACTGGAGTTGTTGTCGCGCCTGATGTGCTGACTAGCCTCTATCGGCACGCGGCTGTGACCGTCCTCCTGTCTGAATGGGAGACGTTCTGCGTGCCGGCGGTCGAGTCGTTGTACTTCGGCACGCCGGTTGTGTACAACGACATCCCGCCTTTGCGCGAAGTAGTGGGTGAGGTGGGGCTGCTGGTGCAGCGTGAGCGTCACGCCGAGACAGCCATGGCCATCCATGCGCTGCTTGAGGACCGGCCGCGTTATGAGCAGTTGCGGGCGGCGGGGCGCGCCCGGGCCGCCCGGTTCACGCCGGAGGCGCTCCAGGCCCGACTGCGTGCTCTGTTGCCGCGCGTCGTGGAATAGGCCAGGTATGCGCATCGTCCTGACCGTCCCGCGATATGGGCTTGAGATCAACGGCGGGGCCGAGCTGGTATGCCGCCTGCTGGCTGAGCATCTGGCCCGCCACATTGAGGTGGAGGTTCTGACGACCTGCGCCGAGGACCTGGTTACCTGGCGCAACGCTTATCCGCCGGGCGTAGAGATGCTTGACGGCGTGACCGTGCGCCGCTTCGAGGTGGATTACGAGCGCCATCCGGTTGCATTCAATCGCTTCACCGCTCAGATGCTGGCCGGACCGCGCAGCTACTTCGACCAGGTGCAATGGATGGCGCTGCAAGGGCCATACTCGTCGGCACTCCTGGATCACCTGAGCCGAGAGCAGAACCGCCACGACCTGTTTGTCTTCATGCCGTATTTGTACTGCACAACCTATCTGGGCGTGCAACGTGTGCCAGGGCGGGCGGTGCTGTACCCGATGACCCATGACGAGCCCTGGATTTACCTGGACCTGTTCAATGCTCTATTCCATGTGCCGCGCGGTTTCATTTTCAACACGGTCGAGGAGCGCGATTTCGTTCACCGCCGCTTCGGTAACGCCTACGTCCCGCATCGTGTCCTGGGCGTCGGCATTGACGTGCCCCACCCCGCCAGCGATGGCCTTCCACCAGGTGAATACATCGTCTATATGGGACGTGTGGATCCGAGTAAGGGCTGTGAGACGCTCTTCGAGTATTTCATTCGCTTCAAAGAAGACTACCCCGGCCCGCTCCAGCTCATCCTCATCGGGAATGTGTCCATGCCCCTCCCTGACCATCCTGACATCCGGGCGCTGGGCTTCATCCGGGAGGAACGCAATGCTGAGCGTTTTGCCTGGGTGCAGGGTGCGCGCGTGCTGGTGTTACCCTCACCTTACGAGAGCCTATCGTTGGCGACGCTGGAGGCCTGGGCGCTGGGCACGCCGGCGTTGGTCAACGCCCGGTGCGAAGTGTTGCGCGGCCACTGCCGCCGCAGCAACGGCGGGCTGTACTACTCCTCTTATGAGGAGTTCGCCGTGGCACTGCGCCTGCTCTTGACCAATGAGCGTCTGCGCCAGGAACTGGGACGCAACGGTGCGGCCTACGTGCATCAGAACTACAACTGGGACACCCTCGAGCGGGCCTATCTGGATTGGCTGGGCGAACTGTGCGAACGCGTGGGAGTCAGCCGCTAAGACCGGCTATGTAAGTTGTGTAGCCGGGTAACGCGAATGGTCATTCCTCGCATCCTGCTGTTGGCTCTGTTCAGTATTGTCTTCGCGCATTTCTATTGGATTGCATAGGTAGCTAGCCGATCTGTGGAAAGCCGATAACAGATAGCTTTTTATGGCAGGTATTGGGGACTGGGTGCCTATTGACGGCAGGGTGAGGCCTGGTCTATACTACGCTTAGCTATCCTGTTCAATTCTATTCAGCGTAGGCCCTTGCGCCTCCCCGGCGCAAGTTCTTACGGCACCCCCCCACGGCCGGCCCTCGGGTTTCCACCCCGGGGGCCGACTGGTTTGCCAGGCCAGCAGCGCTCGCTCCCCCACCGGGTGACAAATGTCATGGGAGAATCAGGACATATGTCACTGGTCATCGGTTAAACACGCTGTATACTGTATTCAGTTTTCGAGATATGGTGGAGAGACATATGGACGTTTACGCTAAGCAAGCGCGTTACCTGAAGGCCCTCGGTCACCCGATCCGGCTGGCGATCCTGGAGATCCTGCGCAAGGGCGAGGCATGCGTCTGCCACATGCAGGCCATGCTGGGGCTGCGGCAGGCGTATATCTCCCAGCAACTGATGCTCCTGCGCCAGGCGGGACTGGTGGAGGTCCGCAAGGACGGCCTGAATGTATTCTATCGGGTCACGGATCCGAGTGTATTTGCCATTATTGACCTGACCTGGGCCACCTTATCCCGTCAGAGGCGGGGCAATGGACAGGCTATCTCCCCGCCCCGCTTACCTGAACTAGACCCAGCCACCTGTCCTTGCCCTAAGTGTAGCCAGCGCGTGGCTGCAGTAGCTTGAACGCCCGCTTCGCTGGAGATATTCCAAGAAGCGAATATAGGAGGTGAACATGGACATCAAGGTGTTGGGCACCGGCTGCCATAACTGCCTGGAACTGGAGATGCTGATCGTGCAGACGCTGACAGAGCTGAGGCTGATAGATGCCACAGTGGAGAAAGTAGGCGATGTGCGGACCATCCGCCATTGGATGTCGGAGGACCTCATCCCCGGCCTGGTGATTGATGGCCTCCTGGTCAGCGCCGGCCGCCTGCCTGCTCCCGCAGAACTTCGTGCCTGGCTGGATGAAGCCGCTCATCGAACGATTGCGAAGAAGGAGATAGCTCTATGAGCGAATTTCTGGAGGCAACCGTAGACAAGTTCACCTTCAAGGTTCCTACAGACCGCCGGTACACTACCGAGGGCCTGTGGGTGCTGCTGGAGGACGGGCGGGCGCGCGTCGGCTTGACCGATTTCATGCAGCAGCGCAGCGGCGACGTAGCCTTCGCCGAGGTCAAGCCGCCTGGCACCGTACTCAAGGCAGGGGATGAAATCGGCACGATTGAGACGATCAAAGTGGATATCATGCTGTCATCGCCGGTCAGCGGCAGGCTGGTCGAGGCTAACCCGGCGCTGGCGGATACACCCGAGGTCATTAACCAGGACCCCTATGGCGCAGGCTGGCTGGCGGTCGTGGAATTGAGCGACTGGGCAGCCGATCAGGTGAACCTGCTGACACCTGAAGCGTACTTCGAGGTAATGAAACGCCAGGCTGAGGAGGAGGCCAAGAAAACATGATGGATAGAGTCGTGATTGTGCCCTGTAGCGGCATCGGCAAAACCTACGGCACGGTCAGCCGCGAGGCCGCTTACATCCTGGCGGAAGACTTGCGTCCCGATAGCGTCCAGCTCGTACCTTTATCGCTGCTGGTTCTGGGTGATGCAGGGGCCCGCGCCGCGGTGGCCAGCGCACCCGCCATCGCCGTGGATGGCTGCAAACTGGCCTGCGCCACCAAGATGGTCACCGAGAGCGGCAGCGAGGTCGCCCGCTCATTCGCCGTCCTCGACGTGTATCGCCAACACCGCGACCTCAAGCCCGCTGGCATTGCCGAACTGAACGAGGGCGGCCTGAAGCTGGCGCAAGCGCTGGCTGAAGAAGCTGCTGTGATCGTGGATCAACTGATGAGCAAGGAGGATGTCCATGCCTGACCTGCCCAAGAAGAAAGTCGGCATCGTCGCCTGCTCGGGCGAGGAGTTGCCCGAAGGGACGGTGACGCGGCTGGCGGCGCTGCGCGTGCTGGAGAACCTGCGTCCGGACGCTACGGTCACGATTTGTCTGCCGCTGTTCCTGGCCGGGGGCGAGGGCGACCGCGCCTTCGCCCGCTTCTACCCGACGGTCGCGCTCGACGGCTGTGAGCTACGCTGCGCGGCACGGGCGACCGAGCTGTACAGCGGCAAACCGGCTGCCAGCGTGGTCGTGACCGACCTGGTCGCCGAGCTTGGACTGGACAAGCCGCATGGCCTCCGCCGGCCGGATGCGGCTGGGATAGCTGCGGCCAAGGCGACCGCAGAGCGCGTTGCCGGGCTGGTGGATACGCTCCTCGGCCAGGCCTGGGATCGACGGCAGGGGGCCGTCATGGAACAGGTCAAGCCAGAGCCAATAGAGGCGACCTGCTCTTGTGGCTCAGGCATCCCCGTCACGCTACTGACCATAGCAGGCCGCCGCGTCCGCATGATCGCGCTGCCGCTCATCTTCGAGCAGTTCCGCCAGGCGGGCAAGCAGCCCGGTGATGGCCTGGTGCGCGAACTGCTGGAGACGGTCCGGATCTATAACCCTATCCCGGCCGGGGAAGAAGCGGCCTATGCAGAGGCGTTGTTACGCGAGTATACCGCCTTCTGGGCCGAAACGGAGAAGACGCCATGAGCCGCACTGCGACCTATCACACGCATGTCGCCTGGACCGGCGAGCACTGGGGACATCTGACTTGCGGTAATGGGCCGGAGATGGCCTTCTCGGCCCCACCCGACGCCCAGGGGCATCCGGGCGTGATGACGCCGGAGGACGCCTACGTCGCCGCCGCCAACACCTGCATCATGATGATGTTCCTGTGGGCTTGCGAGCGCTTCAAGCTCGACCTGGTGAGCTACGAGTGCCCGGCGGAGGGGACCAAGCTGATCGAACTGGACCGCACCGAGATCTTTACCCGGCTGGTCCTGAGGCCGCACATTCGGGTGCGGGCAGGAAACGAGGACCGCGCTGCCGTCGAGCGTCGCGTGCGGCGGGCGCTGGAGTCGGCGGAGAAGTACAGCCTGGTGGCGAATTCCGTCAAGAGCGACATCGTGGTCGAACCGACCATTATCATCGAATAATGAGGAGGCAACGTGTTCAACATCAAGATTCTGGGGCCCGGCTGCTACAACTGTGAGCGGCTCAAGCAGGCCACGATCCAGGCGCTGGAGACGCTCGACGTCGAGGCGACCATCCAGCACGTCACGGACTACAACGAGTTTGCCAGGTACAAGCTCCTGTTCACACCCGGCCTGGTGGTCAACGAAAAGCTGGTGGCGGCGGGCTGGGTGCCGTCACCGGCGGATATCGTGACGCTCCTGACGACGGTGCTCGAGGAGACGGAGCAGGCAGCCTCGGGCTGAGCCAGGCCCTTGCACCGGCGCTGCTCCTGGCGACGTGACGGGAGGGGATGCGATGTCGCAGAGACCGGGAATGGATGGAAGCTGCTGCCCCAAGGGTGACGTCAATGTGACGCAGATCGATCTGTTCGGCGACGGCCGGACGGTCGGCCTGGTCGGGCTGCAAACGGTCTTCGAGCAGCTTGTGCTACTGGGCCGGCGGCCGGAGGACGTGACCGCCGACGAATTGGTGGCGATGGTCAAAGCGCAGCGGAACTACATTCCCGACCGGACGCGGGCCGCCTACGGCGCGGCGCTGCTGCGTGAGTACATCGCTTACTGGACGCGCCGGTCAAAGACAGGAAAGTAGCTGGAGACGGGCAGGGTGAAGAAAGCGCTGACCCTGGTGCTGGAAGACGCCGAGATCATCGAGTTGCTGCGCATTCTGATGGACGATGACGAGGCCGGCGCGCTCGCCTTCCTTAAACAGCACTTTAAGGGCAAGGCCCGTGAGCTGTTGGAGGGTAGCTGAAAGGTGATGATCGAGGTGCCCAGTGCGGGCATCACCCAGGTGAGTGGGAACCTCTTCGGAGGGCGCTGATGGCTTTTGTCGAATCGCTCCACCTGATCAAGACACTGCCCTGTCTGGCCGAGCCGGGGCGCATCATCGTCGTCGCTCGCTCCTCGCGCCCGCTCGACGGCGTGCTGCCGCTCCTGAGCGCCGTGCTGCCTAACGTCGTCAGCTATAACCCGATGGCCGGGGTGATGACCTTGCGCCGCCGGCCGGGCCTGATCACGCTGTATCCCGATCAGGTCTACATCACCCAGGTGCGGGATACCGAGGAAGGGTTGGAACTCATCGCAGCCGTGCGCGACCTCTTGAACCAGGTTTGGGAGCGACGGGACGAGATCATGCCCAGACGTGAGGAGCGGCGAGCGCCCCGGCTGCTGGATGTCTACACGCTCCTGCCCGGCAGCAATTGTAAGGCCTGTGGCGAGGCGACCTGTATGGCGTTTGTCGTTGGCCTGCTACAGGGGCGGCAGCGCCCGTCCGAGTGTCTGTTGCTGGAGGAGGGACAGCAACAGATGCTCTTGGCTCTGTTGGGAGACCAGGTGGTTGAGGGATAGAGCATGTTGGATGTGCTGCGCGAACTGGCGGTTGCCATTGAGCAGCGACAGCCGGTTGCCCTGGCGACGGTCATCGAGACGAAAGGCGCTTCGCCCGCCCAGGTCGGCTTCAAGCTGTTGGTCACCGCGGACGGTAGCAAGGTCGGCAACATCGGCGGTGGGGCACTGGAACAGCAGGTCCGTCAGGAAGCCCTCCAGGCCATCGCCGAAGGGTGCCCTCGCATGGCCCACTATGCGCTGAAAGAAGAAGGCCCGGACGCCATCGGCGTGCTGTGCGGCGGCGAAGCGATGGTCTTCATCGAGCCTTACCTTCCCCGGCCCGTGCTGCTCATTGTCGGCGGAGGGCACATCGGGCGGCCGTTGGCCGAACTGGGCCGCGTGCTGGACTATGACGTTCGGGTGGCGGACGTGAGACCCGACCGGGCCACCGTGCCGCAACTTGACCCGGCTGCGGTGACAGACGATACCTACATCGTCCTCATCACCGAGAACCACGCGACGGACGAGCGGGCGCTGCGGGCAGTGATTCATACACCGGCCGCGTACATCGGCATGATCGGCAGCCGGCGCAAGGTGGGCACGGTCCTGGAGCACCTGCGGGCCGATGGCGTGTCCGAGGAGAGGCTGGCGCAGGTGCGAGCGCCTATCGGTCTCGACCTGGGCGGGCGGGAACCAGCCGAGATCGCTCTAGCCATCCTGGCGGAGATCGAGATGGTGCGCCATGGCGGATGTGCCCGTCCCCGGTCAGCTCCGAAGGAGAGCGAAGCATGAGTTGGCGTGCTCAGTGGACGGCGGAATATCCCTCGCGTCGCCTTGAACGCCGCCTTCTCCTGTCGCTGGCCCTGACCGGCCTGGTTCTGGTAGCCGAGGTGGCCGGTGGGCTGTTGACGGGTAGCCTGGCTCTGCTCTCGGACGCGGCCCACGTCTTTCTGGACCTGTTTGCTCTCGCGCTAAGCTACGGGGCGCTCCGGCTGGCCGCCCTGCCGGCCGATGACCGCCATACCTATGGCTTCCACCGCCTGCAGGTGCTGGCCGCCCTGGCCAATGGCGCCACGCTGCTTGTCGTCGCCTTCGGCATCTTCCATGAAGCGTGGGCGCGCTTTCAGCAGCCGGCGCCGGTGCTGGCCAGGCCAATGTTAGTTGTGGCCGTGACCGGTCTGGCCGTCAACCTGGCTGTGGCGCTGGTGCTGGGCGAACACGACCACGATGACCTGAACGTGCGCAGCGCCTTTCTGCACGTCTTAGGCGATGCCCTGGCTTCAGTGGGCGTTATCGTCGCCGGTGTGGTCATCCTGCTTACCGGCTGGACCCTGGCCGACCCACTCGTCAGCGTGCTCATTGGGTTGATCATCCTGGCCGGATCGGGGCAGGTGCTGCGCCGGTCCGTGCACATTCTGGCCGAGGGGGCGCCCGAAGGGCTGACGGCGGCCCAGGTCGCCGAGGCCATGAGCCGGGTGCCGGGCGTAGCCGAAATGCACGATCTGCACGTGTGGACGGTGAGCCCCGGCTACGTCACCCTCAGTGCCCACGTGGTGTTGGCCGACCAGGCCTTGGGCCAGGCGCAGGGCGTGATGGATGGGCTGAAGCAGGTCCTGGCCGGGCAATTTGGCATCGAACACACCACAATCCAGTTTGAATGCGCCAATTGCGGGCAGGGGACGGTGGCGTGTGTGAACGGGGGCGAGCGGACGCCCGTGGGGGTTCAATGACACTCATCACTTACGCTATCAGCGCCGTTCTCGTGTTCGTCTTCTCCGGCATCCTGGCGATGGCCGGGCTGGGGGCAGCGTTCCTGTTCGTGCCCCTGTTCTAC
>CADDZL010000095.1 GCA_902812335.1 Chloroflexota bacterium
GTCGGCTCCTTGATCATTGACAAATCGCGCTATATGTGATAACATCGGAAACGCAAACGGTTAACAGTTGACTGCTTACAATATGTTGGACAGGCGCTGACCCCCTAGCCGGGATTGCAGATGGACCGCGGCGCACCTACAGCGCGGAAGACGAAAGGCTCTTTCCCAATGGAAGAAACCTTACCCAAGCAGGAACTGACCTCCCAACCCAAATCTGTCCTCTCAGTGGAGTCGCTCTTCAGACGTTTATTTGCGATTCCCGAAGTCGGCGTGTTGATCCCCTTGCTCGGCTTCATCCTTATCTTCTACTTGATGAAGCCGAATTTCCTCTCCGGTGACAATATCGCCACCATGCTGCGGGCCATGTCCTTCATCGGCGTGATCGCCATGGGGCAGGCCTTGCTACTCATCTCCGGCGCGTTTGATCTGTCTGTCGGCTCGGTGGCCGGCTTGAGCGCCATCGTCAGCAGCTACGCCATGGTCCGGCTGAATCTGCCCATCCCGGTGGCCGTTCTGGCCGGGTTGGGGACCGGAGCCCTGACCGGGCTGATCAACAGCTTCGTTGTCCTGAAGCTGGGGGTGCCGGCCTTCATCGCCACCCTGGGCATGTTGTATATCGCCAAAGGCATTGACTTCCTGATATCCAAAGGTTACACCATCTACCCTCTGCCCGAGGCGGTCAATAAGTTCGGTACGGCCGAACCGCTGAACACCTCCTGGAGCTTCGTGATCTTTGTTATCCTGGCTATAATCGCCGCCTTCGTGCTGGGTAAAACGACCTATGGCCGCAAACTGTATGCAGTCGGCGGCAACCCCGAGGTGGCCCGTCTGGCCGGCATCAACCCGGCCCGGATTCAGCTCTCGGCTTTCGTCCTGACCGGCATGTGCTCCTCTCTGGCTGGCATGCTGCTCATGGCGCGTATCGTCACCGGCAACCCGACCATTGGCATGGGCTGGGAATTGAACGTGATCGCTGGCGTGGTCATCGGCGGCGTCAGCCTGTTCGGTGGCTCAGGCTCGATCCCAGGCGCTGTCATCGGTCTGCTCATTATGCAGGTCGTCACCAATGGCCTGGTGGTGATCGGTGTAGACCCGTACTGGCAGACGGTTGCCATTGGCCTGATCATGATTGTGGCTGTTGCGATTGACATTCTCAGGCGCAAGTCGAAGACCGCCGCACCCTGAATTGGGGGGCCGGCCGGCCCCCCATTCCTACTTGTAGAAAGGAGGCAGATAAAGAGATTGTGCAAGACAGGACAGCCGGACGCCTGAAGACCGGCAGCAGTCGTCTCATGCGGGAGGACCAGCACAGACGCCCGCCCTTGAACGTGAACCTCTCTGATTCTATAAGCGGCATGGATCGGAGAGGTGATTGACTCAGAAGTCCGCTTCCCTAGGAGGAGAAAAGAATGTTCACCAAGAAACTTTGGATCGGCCTCTTATCTGTGGGCATGATCGCCACGATGCTTCTGGTGGCCTGTGGCCCACAGGCGACGCCAGCCAGCCAGCCCACGACCGCGCCCACTCAACCCACGCAAGCGCCCCCCACAACCGCGCCCAAAGCAGCGAAGGGACACCGCATTGCACTGGTGCAGTTCCTTAAGGGGCATCCGGTGCACCGCCTGATGCAGTTGGGCTTCCAGGATGGCTGCAAGGCACACAACTACGACTGCGAGATGCTGTTGACCGATTCCACCAGCGCCGTTGACATGATCCCGTTGGCCGAGCAAGCCCTGGCCGAGCCAGTGGACGGCATCGTGCTGTACGCGGTGGATGATAGCTTCTTCCCCACCATCAAGAAGTTTGCGGATAAGGGCATCCCGGTGGTCACGCCGCACTTCACCAGCTTCAAGCAGGCCGACTCGCACCTGACGGCGGTGGTGGGTGCGGATGTGGTGCAGTACGCCAAAGCGGCAGCGGACGCCATTGGCGACAAGCTGGGCGGCAAGGGCACGGTGGCGGTGACGGTGGGCAGCTTCAACCAGACCGAGAATCTGGTGGCGCAGACATTCAAGCAGGAGATGAACGCCAAGTACCCCAACATCAAGGTGTTGGATGCGCAGGAGGAGGGTTTTGACCAGGCGCAAGCCATTGCCAAGGCGGTGGCGATCATCCAGGGCAACCCGGACATCACGGCAGCGTTCTCGACCACAGGCAACGGGCCCACGACGTGGGCACGGGCTGCAGACGAGACAAGCAAGCCGGGATTGGTGATCATCAGCATGGACTACACCCGGCCGAACCTGGACCTGGTGAAAGCCGGCAAGGTGTATGGTCTGGTGGCCCAGCCGCTGTATGATGAGTTTTACCGGGCGGTTGAGCTGGTGGGGATGGCGATTGACGGGCAGAAGGTGGACTATCTCAACCTGCTGCCGGCCCCGATCATCTTCGCCAAGGACCTGGACAAGTACTACGCTTTCAACGACCGCGCTGAAGCAGGCATCTCCGGCGGGGCAACCCCCACGACCGCGCCGTAGAACTGAGCGAGATTGGGTAGGGGCGACCGGCCGGTCGCCCCTACTCAGCCCCGTCAGGCGGGTTTCCATAGCCGGAATTGAAGGAAGCTCTATGAATGATGCATATCTACTCGAAATGAATCATGTCACCAAGCGTTTCCCAGGGGTCGTTGCCCTGAAGGACGTGACCTTCAAGGTCAAGCAGGCGACGATCCATGGCCTGGTGGGCGAGAACGGGGCCGGGAAGACTACGCTCATGAAGATCCTGGCGGGAACCTACCCCCACGGCACCTATGAGGGGGAACTGCGGCTAAATGGGCAGGTTCTGGAGCTTCATTCCTCGGCGGACGCTTTGAATGCCGGGATCGGCGTCGTGCCGCAAGAGATCAGCGTGATCGAGCAGTTGACGGTGGCCGAGAACATTGTCGTCGGCCGGTGGAATGGAGGCGGCGCGATCGTCAGCATGAGCCAGATCCGCAAGACAGTTGCCGACTTTCTGGCTTCCTATCGCATCTCCCTCGATCCCAGGGCCCCGGTCTCCCGCCTGACGGCCGCCCAGAAGCAACTGGTGATGATCGCCCGGGCGCTGTACCGCAGGCCGAGCGTCCTGATCTTGGACGAGCCAACGTCCTCGCTGGCGCTACACGAGATCAATAACCTGTTTGAGAGCCTGGAGGAGTTGCGCAAGAAGGGTGTGACTTGTGTTTTCATCACCCATAAGCTGGCCGAGATCTTCCAGGTGACCGATCACACCACAGTCCTGCGGGACGGCGAAGTGACCGGGGAATTCGATCGCGCGAATTACAACGAAATGGATGTGATCATGGCCATGGTCGGTCGGAAGATCGAGCAACTCTATGCGAGCCGGCAATCGGAGATCGGCTCGGAGGAGGTACTGCGGGTCGAGCACCTGACCGTTCCACACCCGACGATTGCCAACCGCAACGTGGTTGATGATGTCAGCTTCTCCCTTCGCAAAGGCGAGATCCTGGGCCTGGCCGGCTTGGTCGGCTCCGGCCGGAGCGAGGTCGCCAACGCCATCATCGGCAGGTTGAAGTGCAGCGGAGCGGTGTACGTCAACGGGCAGCGTGTCCATATCCACAGCCCGGCCGACGCCAAGGGGGTCGGCATCGCCCTGATCACCGAGGACCGCAAGCGCGACGGCCTGCTGCCGAACCTGGAAATCCGGCCCAATATTACCCTCAATAGCCTCCGACTCTTCTCCACCCACGGTCTGCTCAGTGCGCCCAGGGAAAAGAAGATCGCCAGCGATTATGTCGCCAAGCTGGACATCAAGACACCTTCCATCGAACAGATGGCGGTCAACCTGAGTGGTGGCAACCAGCAAAAGGTGATCCTGGCCCGTGTTCTCATGGCCAATCCGCAAATCCTGATCATGGATGAACCCACGAAAGGCGTGGATATCGGCGCGAAGAACGAGATCTACAAGCTGATGTTTGAGCTGGTCAAGAGCGGCATTTCGATTATCATGATCTCATCTGAGCTGCCCGAACTGTTGGCGATGTGTGACCGGTTTATTGTCCTGGCCGAAGGCAAGGTGGCCGACGAATTCCCCAGAGCGGAGGCGAGTGAATACCGGGTGATGTTGGCGGCAACTCAGGCGAGGAAGCAATTGGCGTGAGGGGAGGTGTGTCATGGAAGACTTGGCGAGCAGAATTCGGGGGACCCGCGTCGAGCCGGGCAGCGTAGCCATTTTCTGGCTCGGCCAGGCGGGATTCGTGTTCAAGACACCTGGCGAGAAGGTCATCTACGTGGACCCCTACCTGACCGATTATGTACAGCGGGCGTTGCCCGAATATGGCCTGGGCTTCAAACGCATTATGGCTACACCGATCGCCGCGGAGGAGGTCGAGGCTGACTATGTGGTCAGCACTCACTCGCACCAGGATCATTTCGACGCCGAGGCCGTTCCTATCCTGTTGCAGAAGCCGCGCACTCATTTTGTCGGCGCCCCTGATTGCCGCGAGCTATACCAGAAAGCGGGTGTGCCCGAAGGCCGCTACACCATCCTCCAGAAGGGCATGACTCTGACGTATGAGGGCTTCAGCCTGATGGGAGTTGATGCCGATCATGGCGAACTGGCGCCGGATGCGCTGGGGGTCTTGCTCACCATCGGCGATATCAAGATCTGGCAGGTGGGCGACACCGCCTATCGCCCTGACCTGTGGCAGGATGTGTTTAGCCTGGGGGTGGATGTACTCCTGCCGCCGATCAACGGCGCTTATGGCAATTTGAACGGGGTCGAGGCGGCCAAACTGGCCCACGAGGCCCACGCCCGAGTGGTAATCCCCTGCCATTTCTGGATGTTCGCGCTGCACTACGGTAACCCGGCCGAGTTCCTGCAAGCCTGCCAAGAGTTCGCTCCTGAGGTCCAGCCTCTGCTGATGACGCAGGGGGAGGGCTTTATTTACCACAGGTAGATTCTATCAATTCGGAGACACAGAGGATGAGGCTACAGAATAAAGTCGCCATCGTCACCGGCGCTGGCGCCGGCATCGGCCAGGGCATTGCGCTGCGTCTGGCTGAGGAGGGCGCCGACGTAGTCGTGAATTACGCCCACAGCGCAGCGGGCGCCGAGGAAGTGGCCGAAAAGATCCGGGCATTGGGGCGCAAGGCGATGCCCTTCCAGGCCAGCGTCTCAAAAGCCGCCGAGGTCCAGGCGATGGTGGACCAGACGATCCAGACGTTTGGCCACGTTGATATCCTGGTCAACAACGCCGGCATCGACCCGCATGTCCCCTTCCTGGAGTGCACCGAAGAGCAGTGGGATTGGATCATTGACACCAACCTGAAGGGGAACTTCCTGTGCAGCCAGGCCGTGGCCCGCGAAATGGTCCGGCAGGGGACAGGTGGTAAGATCGTCATCATCAGCTCTGTGCATAGCATCCAGACCTATCTGCACATCACCGCCTACGCCACCACCAAGGGAGGGCTGAATGCCATGACGCGCCAACTGGCCCTGGAGCTGGCTCCCTATCATATCAACGTCAACTGTGTCGCGCCGGGCGCCGTTCACGTCGAGAAGTTCTACCGGGTCGTCCCCAACTACGAGCCGCACATGTGGGATCACGAGATCCCGGTTGGCCGCGTCGGCTATCCGGAAGACATTGGCGCGGCAGTGGCCTTCTTCGCCTCGGACGATGCCAATTACGTGACCGGGCAGGTGTTGT
The DNA here is from genome assembly GCA_902812335.1 of Chloroflexota bacterium. Lineage (GTDB taxonomy): Bacteria > Chloroflexota > Anaerolineae > DSLN01 > DSLN01 > DSLN01. Next base: position 5,648 of record CADDZL010000095.1, read on the forward strand.
TTGTGGATGGCGGGACCACGGCCCGGCTGTTCCTGGGCGTAAGCGATAAGAAGACCGACTATCTGGCCGGTATCAAGACCCTGGAGAAGAAGGACTGAGAGAACGGAGGACCGAGGTTGTCTGCCCTCCCTCTACCGTCCTCCGCCTTTAAGGGAGGCTTGAATGGGTGAGTTGACTGAGTGGCGCGGCTTCGACCTGAGACCGCGCCTGGCCAAGATACAGCGGGCCTTCGCGCGGGCGGAGGTGACCTCAGCCGACGATATCCCCATTCTGGTCAACACACCCTGCTACTTCGCCTTCGGCAGTACAGACAAGCCGCCGGACTACTTCACCAACCCCGCCAGTATGGTGGACTACCAGGCCAGGGGCTACGAAAAGCATCTTCATCTGGTGGACGACGACTACGTGCCGTACTTCATGCCCTGGTTTGGCACCGGTGTCCTGGCTTCGGGTTTCGGCAGCAAGGTCCACATCCCCGAGGAGCCGGGAGACGACCCGGCGGTGGTCGAACCGCTGATCACCTCGCCCGCTGACGCCGCGCGGCTCAAACTGCCCGATCCCTACCGCGATGGTTGGATGCCGCGTGTCCTCGACGCCATTGACTACGCCCGCGCGTATAGCGACCTGCCGCCGGGGTTGACCGATATGCAGGGGCCACTCGATACGTTGGGGTTGATGTGTGGGCAGGCCCGGCTCTTCCAGTGGATGTATCAAGAGCCCCAGATGGTGCACGAACTGTTCGAGCTGGTGACCCAGGCCTTTATAGACTGGGTTAAAGTGCAGAAGCAGCATATCGGTGAGCCGCTCGACTGCTCGAACGGGCTACAGGGCACGGTTTCGCCCGGCGCGGGTGTGTGGGAATCGGACGACGACCTGGTGTTGATCGACCCCGGCCTGTATCGCGAATTCGTCGTCCCGCATGTGTCACGCATCTTCACGGAGTTCGGCGGCGGCAGTGTCCACTTCTGTGGCAACGGCACGCATCATCTGGAGAACCTGCTGCGCATCCAGAACCTGGCCGTGGTCAATAACTCGCCGCTGGGCAACTTCGACGCCTTCGCCCATCTGCGTAAGGGCCTGGGCACACATGCCACTATCCAGATCCAGGATGCATCGCCGGTCGACCCCGAAAGCTACTACCCGCGGCTGTTGGCCGGTGTGGACGACTTCAGGGGCATTATGATTGCCATGTTTGTCCTGGATAACGCCGGCATGGACAACCAGGGCGGGTATATGCCGGTGAACTGGGACCCATACCAGGTAGCGAACCGGATCGTGAAGAGTGTGCGTGAGGTGGTGGCGAAGCGGCTGGCCGGCGAGGCTGACGGTCGGCCGGCGGCCGACGGCCGCCGACCGTCAACCGTTGACCACCGTGGGCAGCCGTCGGCGGTTGGTAGTCGGTCGTCAACCGAGCAGGTCGCCGCGCTGAAAGAGGTGCGCGACCGGCTGATCGATTTCGATGGAAAGGGCCTCCAGGAGGCCATCCGGGCGGCACTGGCGACCGGGCTGGCACCGTTCGACATTATTATCGGCGGTATGGCCGAGGGGATGAGCGAGGTCGGCCGGCTGTACGAGGCTGGTGAGTTCTTCCTGCCGCAACTGGTCATGGCTGGCGCGACGATGCAGGAAGGCATGGCCGTGCTCCAGCCGCTGTTGCAGGGCGCAGGCGGGGCGGCGCCTGTGTCCAAGGGCAGGGTGGTGCTGGGCACGGTGAAAGGCGACCTGCACGATATCGGCAAGAACCTGGTCAAGCTGATGTTGGAAGGCGCTGGCTTCGAAGTGATTGACCTGGGGGTAGACGTCGCCCCAGAGAAATTCGTTCAGGCGGCCCAGGCGCATGACGCCCGGCTGGTGGCTATGTCCGCGCTGCTGACCACCACCCTGCGCGGGATGCAGCAAACGGTCGAGGCGCTCGAAGCCGCCGGCTTGCGCGACCAGGTGCAGGTAATGATCGGCGGCGCTCCGGTCAGCCGGGAATACGCCGACCAGATCGGCGCCGAAGGCTACGCGCCGTCCGCAGTACAGGCCGTAGCGGAAGCTGAACGGCTGCTCCGAACCACAGTGGGCAGTGGGCAGTAAGCAGGGGGCCGGAACTGCCCCTGGTCTACTGCTGTTTGGGGGATGCTTATGACCAAGCGGGCCGTGTACCCATCCCAGTACAAAGACCAACCGGCGGTGACCGTCGAGTCGGATGTCATCGCCGCGCAGTTCTTGCCCTCGATTGGAGCCAAGATGGCCTCCCTCCTGTATAAGCCGCTAGGCCGCGAGTTGCTGGTTCAGCGGCCCAACCCGGCCTACTTGCTCCAGCCTTTCGATGGGGACTACGTGGCCAGTGAGTGTTCCGGCTTTGACGATATGTTCCCGACAATTGACGCCTGTTACTATGACCGATATCCATGGGCGGGGACCAGAATGGCCGACCACGGCGAAGTGTGGAGCCTGCCTTGGGAACACGCTGTGCAGGGCGACCGGCTATACTTCTTCGTTTACGGGGTACGCTTCCCCTATCGGCTGGAGAAGTGGGTCTCGTTCGCCACGGAAGTGGTCTTACGGATTGACTACCGGTTGACCAACCTGTCGCCTTTCGACTTCGACTTTCTATGGGCGGCGCATACTATGGTCAACCTCGAAGACGAGGTCGAGCTGGTCCTGCCTGACGGTGTCCAGAGTGTGGTTAACACTTTAAGCTTCAGCGGGGCGGCGACCTACGGTGACGAGCTCACCTGGCCGGTCTGCACGCTGCGCGACGGCACGCGCCGGGACCTGCGCCTCTTGCGGCCGAAATCGGCCAGAGACGCCGAGAAGTATTTCGTCAAAGGCCGGCTGCCGGAGGGCTGGTGCGGGCTCAAGTACCACCGTAGTAACTTCTCCCTGGTGCTGTCCTTCCCGGTTGACCGGGTCCCCTATCTGGGGGTACTGCCCAACGAGGGCGGCTGGCAGGACTTGTACAACATCTTCCTGGAGCCCGGAACGGCCTCATTTGATCGCCCGGACGCTGCCCGCTACCGTCAGGAAGTGGCTACCGTCAAGGGCCGGGCGACTTACGAATGGCACCTGAACATCATTCTGGCCGAGGGCACCAGCTTCCGGCGGGCGAGTGAGGATGGCAGATTGCTGTGATGGTTACTCTTGTACCTCCCCCGCCTTCTGGCGAGGGGTCCGGCCATCGGTCCCTCGGATGGCGTTCATGATCTCGATCACAAACCCGACCTGGTTCTCGGTGTCGAAGTTCACCCAGGTTGTGCCGGGGCGCAGGCCATCGCCGTACTGGCTGGGCTCGATGCCGTGCCGGGAGAGATACTCAACTACCGGCTCGATGGCCTCGACGTTAAAGCGGATATGGTGGATGCCCGGGCCGCGTTCTCGCAGGAAGTCGGCCCAGATGCTGTCGCCCTCCAGGGGTTGGATCAGTTCGAGTTCGACCGGGCCGATATCGGAGAAGGCCAGGCGGGCAGTGAACTCCCCTTGCTCCCCATGATAGAAGCGCCGCATGTCGCTACGGGGAGGCCATTCGACCTTGTAAAACGGACCGATCCCGAAAATCTCGCTCAGGTTCCGGGCCACCTGGTCGAGATCGGCGACGACAACTCCGATCTGCACGAAGTTCTTGAAGAGTTCTTTGGGAGAAAGCAGTGTCTCTGGGGCCATGAATTATCTCCTGGATTGCATCTGGTCAACTGTTATCAGTTAACCGAACCTGTGGTATAATTATACCACACAATCATGCCAAAGCGAGCACCTTCTGGGGTAGGTTCCTGGCAGCCGCGCCCGCTCCTATAATCGCCAGCCGGCCCATACTCCAGAAGTATCCGCCACAGGAGCATATGTCATGTACATGGAACGGGCATCCGAATTGACCCGCGAACAGTTGCTTGCCTTGCTGCGGACCATGTGGCTCATCCGCCATTGCGAGGAGCAGGTGGTCCGGAGCTATGCCCGGGGCGAGCTTCCGGGTGGGGTGCACACCTACATCGGCCAGGAAGCCACGGCAACCGGCGTATGTGCTCATCTGCGCCGCGATGACGCCGTGTTCAGCACCCACCGTGGCCACGGGCACGCCCTGGCCAAGGGCATGAAACCGGAGCGGCTGCTCGCCGAAGTGATGGGAAAAGCGACTGGCTGCTGCGGCGGCCGGGGCGGCAGCATGCACCTGTTCGAGCCGGAGGTCGGCTTCTACGGCACGTCCGGCATTGTCGGTCCGAGCATCTTGCTGGCGGCGGGCGCCGGCTATGCGGCGAAGCTGCAGAATTCAGACCGCGTCGGCGTGGCCTTCTTTGGCGATGGCGGCAGCAACAATGGAGCCTTCCATGAGGGCCTCAACATGGCTGCGGCCTGGCAGTTGCCGGTGGTCTTCGTGTGCGAGAACAACCTGTATGCCACGGAAGTGCCTTTCGCGAAGGCCACCCGCAGCAAGAGCGTGGCCGAGCGTGCCGCCGGCTATGGCCTGCCCGGCGTCGAAGTGGACGGCAATGATGTCCTGGCGGTGTACCAGGCCGCCGGAGAGGCGGTCCACAATGCCCGTGCGGGCAAGGGGCCAACGCTGCTCGAATGTCATACCTACCGGATCCGGGCCCATTCCGAAGGCATGCGCGATACGGGCTATCGCAGCCAGGAAGAAATCGAGGAGTGGAAGGCGCGCGACCCCATCCAGGGGTTCAAGGCCCGGCTGCTCGACATGGGCGCGGCAACGCCCGCCGAACTGGATGCGATGGAGGTCGAGAGCCAGAAGATCGCCGAAGACGCCGCGAAGTTTGCCCGCCAGAGCCCCTGGCCGGACCCTGCTACCGTTGCCGATCATCTGTTCAGCCGGCCCCTGGGAGTGAACCATGCGTGAATTGACCTTTACCGAAGCAGCCCGCGAAGGCCTGGCGGAGGAAATGGCCCGCGACCCGATGGTGTTCGTGGTCGGCGAGGGCATCGGCCCGCGCGGCGGCAATTTCAACACCACGCTTGGGCTGTACGATCTTTATGGCGAGTGGCGTCTGCGCGATACCCCGATCAGCGAACGTGGTTTCACCACGCTATGCACCGGAGCGGCGGCCCTGGGCGCTCGCCCCGTCGTGGATTTTATGTTCCTGGACTTCGAACTGGATGCCCTGGGAGACATCATTAACCAGACCTGCCGGCTGCACTGGATGAGTAATGGCCAGGTGAAGGTGCCGATCGTGCTACGCGGCTGCGTCGGCGTGGCCTCGACCGGTCCCCACCATTCGGCCAACCTGTTCTCCATCTTCATGCACATCCCCGGCCTGCACGTGGTCGTGCCGGTCTTCCCCAACGATGCCAAAGGGCTACTCAAGCAAGCCATCCGCTGCGATGACCCGGTGATCTTTCTGGAGCACAAGAAGCTGCTCAAAGTGAAAGGCCCGGTGCCTGACGATGAGTTCCTGACGCCGTTCGGTCAGGCCAACGTCGTCCGCGCGGGGAAAGACGTGACCGTGGTCGGCATTTCGTATATGCTCCTGGAGACGCTGCAGGCTGCCGAACAACTGGCGGGGGAAGGGATCTCGGTTGAGGTGATCGACCCGCGCACGCTGGCGCCGCTAGACCTGGATACCATTCTCGAATCCCTCAGCCGGACGCACCGGTTACTGATTGTTGACGAAGACTTCGGGCCGTGTGGCGCAGGTGCCGAGATCGCGGCGCAGGTGATGGAGCGCGGCTTCTACGAACTGGATGCGCCGGTGCGGCGGCTCAATGGAGCCTTCACTCCCGGCCCGTATAGCCCTCCACTCGAAGCCGCGGTCGTGCCGAATGCACAGACCATTGCCCGGGCGATCCGGAACCTGCTGGTTGAGTAGAACGGGAGGACTCCATGGCGTACGAAGTGACATTGCCCCGGCTCGGCTGGGACATGGAAGAGGGGGCCCTGGCTGGCTGGCTTAAACAGGACGGTGAGTACGTCAGAGCTGGCGAACTGCTCTTTGCAGTGGAGGGCGATAAAGCCGTCCAGGAGGTCGAGGCTCTCGACAGCGGCTACTTACGCATTCTGCCGGATGCGCCCGCGCCTGGGGTCAAGGTGCCGGTGGGGACCTTGCTAGCCTACCTGGTGCCGGAGGAAGAACTGGCCTCGTTTTCCGTGCCCGGTGCCACACCCCCTGGCGACGGAGGGCAGAAGACGGGGGGCCATCCCAACAGCGGGCCTCAGCCCGGTTCAGTTCTCCCCCCTTCCCCTTCGCTTCGCTCAGGGTCAGAGCCGACCCCTGCGTCGTCTGCTGTCAGCGACCGTCCACGGCGGATCTACATCAGCCCCTATGCCCGGCGCGTGGCCGAAGGCCTGGGCGTTGATTGGCGCAAGGTCAAGGGCAGCGGCTTAGGCGGCCGCATCATGGCTCGTGATGTCCGGCAAGCAGCCGCGCGCAAGCCCGCGCC
>CADDZL010000096.1 GCA_902812335.1 Chloroflexota bacterium
TATCCATTGGAGTGATGAGACCAGTCTCGACTTTGTGCACTTCTTCGCGCGCCGCCTGGCGGCTCACCCGCTGCTTCTCTCATTGCCAGTTATCGCCGCGAAGAAACCTCGACGCGTTTAATGCATCTCCTGGCGCAGTTAGACCGCGAACGATTGGCCTATGAAATCGCCCTTACCTCCCTCACGCGCGCCGATGTGGACGCAATGCTCCGCGTGATCTTTGACCTGCAACGGCCGATTAAAGCCGAATTCCTCGACCTGATCTTCCCGTTGACTGAGGGCAATCCTTTCTTCATTGAGGAAGTTCTCAAGGTGCTGGTAGAGGCGGGTGAAATCTACTACGCCGACGGAACCTGGGAGCGCAAACCGCTCAAGCAACTGCATATTCCGCGCAGCATTCAGGACGCGGTGCGACAGCGCAGCGCACAATTGAGCCCGGCTGCCAGACAAGTCCTTACACTCGCAGCGGTAGCCGGGCGTCGCTTTGATTTTTCATTGCTGCAGGAGCTCGCTGAGATGAACGAGGCGGAACTGCTCGAACGATTGAAGGACTGCATCTCGGCGCAACTGGTTGTGGAGGAGTCAGCAGACCAGTACGCATTCCGCCACGCGCTAACGCAGGAGGCCGTGTACGCCACCTTGCTGATGCGTGAGCGCCAACGGCTCCACCGCGCCGTTGGCGAAGCGCTCGAGCGCATTTACGCGGGCACGCTCGACATGCACCTGGCCGATCTGGCTTACCACTTCTACCAGGCGGGTGTATGGGACAAAGCCCTGGCCTATGCCCAACGCGTAGGAGAGATGGCGCAGGCCCACTACGCTCCACGTGCGGCCGTCGAGCACTTCAGCCGCGCCTTAGAATCAGCGCATCAACTGTCGGTCACGCCATCTCCCCGCTTGCATCGCGCGCGTGGGCTGGCCTATGAGACGTTGGGCGATTTCGAGCGCGCGCGTGCCGACCTCAAGGCAGCGCTGGCATCGGCCCGCGCGGAGGGAGACCGCCAGGCGGAGTGGCAGGCGCTGATCGATCTCGGCTTTCTATGGGCCTCGCGCAATTACACCAGAACCGGCGATTATTTCGAGCAGGCGCTGGCCCTGGCACGCACGATGGGCGATCCTGTGACCCTGGCCCATGCGTTGAATCGGGTGGGCAACTGGCACCTGAACGTCGAACAGCCGCTCGAGGCGCGGCGCTATCACGAGGAGGCTTTCGCCATCTTCGAAGAGCTCAATCATCAGCCCGGCCTGGCCGGGACGTTGGACTTCCTGGGCATGACCAGCTTCATGAACGGCGATTTGATCTGGGGCGCAGCTTATTGGGAGCGCGCCATATCGCTCTTCCGTGAACTCGGCGACCGCCAGGGGGTGATCTCCGCGCTCACGTCCCTGCCTCTGGCCGGCGGTACGTATCAAACGGATATAGCCATCCCAGCGGCACTGACACTGGATCAAGTCCACGATGCATTACAAACCGCCCTGGATATGGCGCGCGAAATCGGCTGGCGGGCTGGCGAAGCTTACGCGCTGTTCAACGTGCCACTCTGTCTGGGGCCGCATGGCGACTATGCGCGCGCACTCGATTGCGGCCGGGCCGGGCTGGAAACCGCCAGGGAGATCGAGCATCGTCAGTGGACCAGTGCCGCCCATTATGCGTTAGGTGCCATTTACCTCGACCTGTTGGCGTTGCCCCTGGCACGGGAACATCTTGAAGCCGGGCTGGTGCTGGCGCATGAGATTGGCTCGTTGTGGTGGGTCCGCAACATCACGGGCTTGCTTGCCCCGATATACCTCCGGCAAAACGAACGCAATCGGGCAGAATCCATCCTCAATGATGCACTCGACTCTGATACCCCAGCTCAAACGTTGGGGCAGCGGCTCTGCTGGTGTGCGCACGCGGAACTGGCTCTGGCCGGCGGTGAACCCAAGCCAGCCCTGCAAATCATTGAGCGCCTGATCGCAACTGCCGCGAACCTTTCCGGTGATCGGATCATCCCCCGCTTATGGAAACTGCGCGGCGAGGCGCTCGCGGCGCTGCGTCGAACCGCTGAGGCGGAGACGATGCTGCGGGCAGCGCGAGAGGAGGCACAGGCACGAGGATTGCCGCCGCTGCTGTGGCGTATTCACGTCGCCCTAGGCAAACTCTACCAGTCGCTTAGGCGCTTCGACGCCGCCGAAACTGAATTCTCGGCAGCACGTGCCATCGTCGAGAACCTGGCTGACAACATCCCCGATCAGGCACTACGCCATAACTTCGTCCAGCGCGCAGCCGCGTTGCTTCCGCCCACCACCCCGCTCTCGCCGCGCCGCGCAGCCAAAAAGCAATTTGGCGGGCTGACAGCGCGCGAACGTGAGGTGGCCGCACGGATTGCGCGAGGCCTGTCCAACCGTGAGATCGCGGCCACCCTCGTTGTCGGCGAACGCACCGTCGAAACCCACGTCAGCAACATCCTGAACAAGCTCGGCTTCAACTCGCGCACCCAGATCGCTGCCTGGGCAGTGGAGAAGGGCTTGGTCCAAGCCGCCGACCAATGACGCATGACCGGGCCTGCCAGTGCCGGGCTTCAGCCCGGTTCCGGTTGGGCATGACCTGTGCCCGGCTAGGGAGCCACATGGAAGGGCTGTCTGCCGTATAGGCGAAATACAGAGAATCCGCGTCGGTCCAGGGTGAACACCTGGTCTGTATGGAGTTCCTCGCCCAGCACCACCAGGGTGGCATCGGCAAAATCCATCGGGACATCGCGATATTTCTCCATCAGCGCCGCAACCCGCGTCAGGCTCTGACGGGAGGAAGGCACCAGCACAAATGCGCCGCGCAAAAAGAACTCGAGACAAATGCGCTGAGCAGCCCAGGCAGGACCGACCAGGTACAATGTCTCAGTCAAGACGGCCTCGGTGGTCACAATCGCACCAGTCCAGCGCTCCAAGACTGCAACACAATCAGCATGCCGTGCTTCACTGCGATCCACCAGCGCGACAAAGGCGCCCGTGTCCAGGAGCAGCTCAGTGGGCATCGCGCAACCGTCTCAGGAGATACTCACGGTGACGCTGACCCAGGTCAGGCACACCGCTTTCAATCTGGCCGAGCAAATCGCGGATACGTTCAATGGGGCGCGTCTCCACCTGGGTCGCCAGAAATTGCTCCAAAGCCAGACGCACCACCTCCGAGCGTTTCCGCCGCAAGCGTTTGGCGGTTTGATCGAGTTGCTGCGCCAACTCCGCTGATAGCCGCAGGGTGAATTGTTGGGTCATCGCTTCCTCTTCTATGCAGTATCTTGCGAGACATTGTAATGCAAAAGCCTACAACAGTCAAACGATCCGGCATATCACCACCTACCATCTACAATTAGCTCTCCGCATAGACAAGCTCCGTACTGACTCGCGGCGCATCTCCGTGCTTTCCACGATGGCAGGCGTGCAATCCTCTGCTAAAGTGGCTGCATGGATCGGGGATAACAAAAATCCAACCCCCGGTGAAGAAAAGGAGGTCACCATGGCATACCAACTGGAAGGACGCTTACTGGAAGTCTGCACGTGCAATGTGCTCTGCCCTTGCTGGGTCGGCGAGGACCCAGACGGCGGCACCTGCATCGGTGCAGTCACCTATCACATTGACAAGGGGAAGATTGGAGGCGTGGATGTCTCGGGCCTGACCGTATCCATGCTGAGCTACATCCCCGGCAACATCCTCAAGGGCAACTGGCGCACCCTGATCTACATGGATGAGCAGGCTACAGCCGGGCAGCAAGAAGCCCTGGAGGATGCCTTCACGGGCAAACTAGGGGGGCCACTGAAGGACATCTATCAGTTGGTCGGCGAATTCCTGGGCGTCGAACGGGCCCCTGTGACCTTCCAGGTTCAGGAAGGCAAAGGAACGTTCAGGTTTGGTCAGGCGATTGAGGCTGAACTGCTACCATTCCAGGGGGCTACAGGTCAGGTCACCGCTCTTCACGACACCGTGTTCACCACGATCCCCGGCTCGCCGGCCTATGTGGGCAAGACCGCAAAGTATCGGGTGAACGTCCCTCAGCACGGGTTCAAGCAGATTGACCTGCAGAACCACAACGCCATCCAGGGGACGTTCCGTTTCGAGGCGTAAATCGCCCGACATGGCTCTGCGCGCGGGTGGCCGGCATCGCTCGCGCACAGAGCCTCTGCCCGGAGCGGGTAGCCAATACCGTCAGGCTGTTCATGCACCGATAGAAGGAGTTTGCCATGATACACCCCGTCAGTGACCGAAGGTTCTTCTTGCCGCTCCTGGTCGCTCTGATTGCCCTGGCCTGGTTGATCCTGGGGCTCTGGGGGCTCTCCCCTTACAGCCGCTACCTCAGCCATCACGCGCTGGAAGCGGTCAGGGGCAGCAGCCTCTTGATGCTGGTCTTCATGGGTGGTTGGGCGCTCATGATTGTGGCCATGATGCTGCCGACCAGCCTGCCGCTGGTGATGCTATTTGATACAGTTGTGGGCCAACGTGCGGACCGCCTACGGCTGATGGCTGTGCTGATTATCGGCTATATCGTCGTCTGGATGCTGTTCGGGGCGCTGGTCTATCTCGGCGACTCCATCCTTCACGCGGCCGTCGAGCAGGTCGCCTGGCTGGAGGCGAACGCATGGGCCATTAGCGCAGCGACACTGATGCTCGCCGGACTGTATCAGTTCACGCCGCTGAAATATCTCTGCCTGGACAAATGCCGTTCGCCTTTCAGCTTTATCGTCGAGCACTGGCATGGACGCGACGCCATCAGGCAGGCTCTTCGCCTGGGCATGCATCATGGCCTGTTCTGCCTGGGATGTTGCTGGTCCCTGATGCTGTTGATGTTCGCGGTCGGCGTGGGCAACTTCGGCTGGATGCTTATGCTAAGCAGTGTGATGGCGATCGAGAAGAACATGCCCTGGGGGCGGCGGATCAGCACGCCTCTGGGCCTGCTCCTGATCCTTTGGGGACTGGCAGTCACGTTGCGGGCGCTACCCGGGCTTGGGTAGACTGGGCCACGTTAGCTATCGGCATCATCGCCATCCGACGTTGCGGAATTGCGACAAATGCGATACTATCACTCATTAATATCCCCCAGAGGCTTTCAAGCGGGCAGACCACGTTTGCCGGTTCAGGCTGATAGGGGGCTGAGAACGCCAGCACCGTTCATGATACGCTCAAGGTAAAATGCGCATGGTCAAGCGTCTCGCACTGATTGGCGGTGAGGAATTCTCGCACGGATTTGAAGAGGTACATGCGGGACTATTGGCCGAAGTCGGCGGGAGCCGGCGGGTGGTGTATCTCCCGACGTGTGCCGCCGACGACGGCGATGAAGCCATCGAGTACTGGTGCGCGGCGGCGCACGAGAGGCTTTCGGCCTTTGGGGCTGCGGTCGAAACACCACGGGTCATAGATGTCGCCAGCGCGAATGATGCGCGCTATGCCCAGCTCGTTGCCGAAGCGGACTGGATTTACCTGGGCGGCGGCTATCCACATGTGGCGATGCGCATCCTGCCCAATACGCGCGTGCTGGCAGCGCTATATGCCGCCCTGGCCCGCGGCGCCCTGGTCGCCGGTGCCAGCGGTGGCGCGATGTTGATGGGCGCACGGTCCTTTGTTGTGACGCCCGAACTCGCGGCAGAGGTCGGACGCGTGTGGGAGCTTGGCGCGCCCGCCGGCTGGGACCCGCCGTTGCCGCCACCGCTGGACTGTCTTGGACTGGTGCCACGTTCTATGTGCGCGCCGCATTTCAACCGTGTATTTCCCTCTAAATGGCTCGAATATGGGTTGCTACCGGAGGGATTTACATTGATCGGAATTGACGAACAAACCGCGCTGATGAATACGCGCGGCGTCTGGGAAGTGCATGGCCGCGGTGCGATCACGATCCTCCGTGCCGACCTCACACCGCGGCGGTATGCCGCCGGCGAGACGGTGCCATTGACAAACATAGGAGAACTGTGATGAACAGATACCTGATTGAAACACCGCACACGGCCCAAGATTGCCAACGATTGGTGGAGCAGGTTCGCGCTATGGGATATCTCTTTCATTTTGAGTGGGGATGCAAGTCTGGCGTCCACTGCGGCTGGGCGATCATCGAGGCCGAGAACGAAGCGCAGGCTCAGTTGGCAGTGCCTCCTTTGGTGCGCAACAAAGCGCGCGTGATCAAACTCTTCAGGTTTGATGCCGAGGCCAGGTCGTTACATGAGGCTTGACGAGGAAGAACACATGACCGATACATTGAGACTGATGTGCATGCTGGCCCACCCTGATGACGAATCCCTCGGCATCGGCGGAACACTGGCCAGATATGCCGCTGAGGGGATCGAAACCTATCTCGTCACCGCGACGCGCGGGGAACGCGGCTGGTGGGGCGACGAAAAGGATTACCCCGGCCTGGAGGCGATGGGCAAGACCCGCGAAGCCGAGTTATTGGCCGCCGCTCAAGTCCTCGGCATCCGCCAGGTAAGCTTTCTAGACTACATTGATGGCGACCTCGATCAGGCCGATCCGGCGGAAGCCGTAGCGAAGGCCGTCGGCCATCTGCGGCGGGTGCGGCCGCAGGTCGTGGTCACCTTCGGGCCGGATGGAGGCTACGGTCACCCGGATCACATCGCCATTTCGCAGTTCACCACCGCGGCCATCGTTTGCGCCGCTGATCCGCACTATGCGCACGCAAAGGAACTCACGCCGCATCGCGTGTCGAAGCTGTACTACAAGGTCTGGACCAACGAGGAAGGAGCCGCTTATGAGTCGGTGTTCGGCGATCTGGTGATGCACGTTGATGGCGCGGAACGGCGCGGGGTCGGGTGGCCGGCCTGGGCCTTCACCACTCGCATTGACACCGCGGCTTATTGGCAGACGGTATGGCAGGCGGTCTCCTGCCACCGGAGCCAACTGCCGGGCTACAGCAAGCTGGCCAACCTGTCGGAGGAGCATCACAAGGGTCTGTGGGGCTGGCAGGGCTATTACCGCGCCTTCAGCCTGGTCAACGGGGGACGCACGGTCGAGAGCGATCTGTTTGCCGGCTTGCGGTAAGTACGATGATGTCAGTCACCATCTGCCGGTTCAGGCCGGCGCACAGGAGGTTAATATGTCAGTGCTCGTCACCATGCGCGTCAAAGTGAAAGATTTCGAGAATGTGAAAGCCGCGACAGCAAAGTATCGAGGCACGATGAAGCGCCTTGGTTGCCACTGGAGCAGGGTCTATCGCGCGGAAAAAGACCCGAATGATGTCCTGTTTCTGCAAGAATGGGACAGCCACGATGCATTCAACGCCGCCGGCGATGAGTTTGGTGAGGATTTCAATGCCATCTTGCAGCCTGCGGGCGAGTGGGACGACGTGGTCTGGCACCTGTCTGATGCGGCTCAAATAGAATAACCGGTAGAACGAAAAATGGCTGCCTATTCTCATAGTCGGCGATGAGCCGAAGGCTCATGATGACCCAGGATAACATTATTTGAAATAGACAGGGGGAAACTATCATGTCAACACAACCAACTTCCCGACGTATCCAGACCGTCGCCGAACGTATGTCGCCGTTCACCCGCTACCTCACAGAATCCACCTGGGCCGAACGCCAGCATGAGCCGGGGATCTGCGACTTTGTCTTCGGCAACCCACACGAGATGCCATTGCCGGGGTTGGTAGATGCCCTCCAACGGTGGAGCATTCCCCAGAATGAGCTATGGTACGCCTATAAAGAGAGTGAGCCCTCGGCGCGGGCGGCCGTCGTCGTGTCGCTACGCGAACGGCGGGGGTTGCCCTTCGAGCCCGACGACATCTTCCTCACCAATGGCGCTTTTGCTGCCCTCAGCGTTGCCCTGGGCGCGGTCGTTGACCCCGGTGACGAGGTCATCTTCATTAGCCCGCCCTGGTTCTTCTACGAAGCCCTGATCGCCGCGGCAGGGGCCTCGCCAGTCCGCGTGAAGATAGACTTAGAGACATTTGACCTGGATCTCGGTGCCATCGCGGCAGCGATCACTGCAAAGACGCGGGCGATCATCGTCAATTCCCCCAACAATCCCACCGGCAAGATCTATCCGCCCCGGACACTTGAGGGCCTGGCGCGCCTGTTGACTGAAGCCAGCCAGCACTACGACCGGCCGGTCTATCTACTTTCCGACGAGTCTTACAGCCGTATTATTTTCGATGACAGGGACTACCCCAGCCCAACAGCTTACTACCCGAACTCGCTTCTCATATACACTTACGGCAAGACGCTCCTGGCACCCGGACAGCGGTTGGGCTACATTGCCTTACCCCCCACCATGCCGGATCGCGAACTGCTCCGCGCTGCCATCTTCGCGTCCCAGGTCATGACCGGCTACGCCTTCCCTAATGCGCTCCTCCAGTATGCCCTGCCCGATCTGGAGAGGCTGTCCATTGACATCGCCCATCTCCAGCATAAGCGGGACCGGTTGGTGGCGGCGTTGCGCGACACGGGATACCAGGTGCATGTTCCCGAGGGGACGTTCTACCTCTTGCCGCGCTCACCTTGGGCTGACGATTGGGCCTTCACTGACCTGCTTGCCGAGTACGATATTCTCTGCCTGCCAGGGGCGGTGGTTGAGCTTCCAGGCTACTTTCGCATCTCGCTCACAGCCAACGACGCCATGATTGACCGTGCGCTCCCAGGTTTCGCGGCAGCAATGCAACGGGCTATGCCCACACTACCAGCGGACTCATCATCTGACACCCTATCCTGAGCGGTCTCAAGATAGCAAGCAATAAGCGACTTCCCCTGCCGGCTCGGCGGCTAAGAGCTTGACAACGCGGCAGAGTTGATCTAAACTACATATCAACTGACCGACCGGTCGGTAATTCACCTTGATGGAGCATGTGATTATGGATATCGCCAACAGCCGCACTAGAAACCGGGTTCTGCTGGTTCTATTCTTCGGGGTCCTGATGGGAGCACTCGATATTGCCATCGTCGGACCTGCCCTGCCCGCCATCCAGGCCTCCTTCAGTGTGGATGACCGCGCCATGGCCTGGATCTTCTCCATCTATGTCTTGTTTAACCTGATCGGCACACCCCTGATGGCCAAGTTATCCGATGTCTTTGGCCGCCGCTCGATCTATGCGCTGGACGTGATAGCATTTGCCCTCGGCTCGTTGCTGGTAGCTGTCTCATCCACCTTTGCCATGCTCCTGCTTGGGCGCGCGATCCAGGGCCTGGGTGCCGGCGGCATCTTCCCGGTGGCCAGCGCCGTAATTGGTGACACATTTCCGCCGGAGGAACGAGGGGGCGCTCTGGGCCTGATTGGCGCCGTCTTCGGTCTGGCCTTCATTATCGGCCCTATCCTGGGAGGCGTGCTCCTGATGTTCGGCTGGCCCTGGCTTTTCATCGTCAACCTGCCCATCGCCACCGTCATTGTCGCCATGAGCCTGCGCTTGTTACCGGCAACACGGCCCGGGCGAAGGCGAGCCTTCGACTGGGCAGGAATGGCAATCTTGGGGGTGCTTCTGGCCTCTTTGGCCTATGGCGTTAATCAGATTGATACCACTCACTTTCTATCCTCCATCACCTCTCCCGCCGTGTGGCCCTTTCTGCTCCTGGCGCTGTTGCTTATCCCCCTCCTCTGGCGAATTGAGCGCCAGGCCAGTGATCCGGTTATTCCGCTGAGTCTGCTCGGCACCCGCCAGTTAGCCCTGGCAGACATCCTCGCAGCCGGAGCTGGCCTGGGTGAAGCGGGGTTGGTGTTCATGCCGGCATTGGCCGTGGCTGCGCTGGGTTTTAAAGAGTCCACAGCCAGCTTGATGCTTATGCCGGTGGTACTGGCTATGTCGGTCGGCTCGCCGCTGGCTGGGCGGCTGCTAGACCGGTTCGGCTCCAAGGTGGTCGTGCTGACTGGTGCAGCCTTGCTAGCAATAGGCATGCTCATCCTGAGCGGCTTCTCCACCAGCCTGGGATTGTTCATCCTGGCAGGCGTTATCATTGGCCTGGGGCTTTCGGCCTTGCTAGGCGCACCTGTGCGCTATATCATGATCAGTGAAGCGCCCGTATCGAGCCGGGCGGCAGGTCAGGCAATGATCACCCTCTTCACCAGCGTAGGACAGTTGCTGAGCGGTGCATTGGTAGGTGCTGTAGCTGCCTCACAGGGGGGCGGCGTAGTCGGCTATGGCGCCGCCTACCTGATCGTTGGCGCGATGGCACTACTACTCACCCTGCTGGCCATGGGGCTCAAGAGCCGTGCAGAGGAGATGGCTACCATCCATCGTAATGAGGTGGCCCCTCTGGTAGAGTCACCGGCGGGATTGGCTCAAGCTGAGCCAATGGTCGTCGCTGACCGACAGGCTGTCGGCCACTGTGAGCAATCGTTGCCTACGCCGGGGAAGGGGAACACGCGGCCCGTTGGTCCCACTGCTGGATTGGAGAAGAGCAATGACATCACCTGAAGCAACCGCCATCCGCGAACACATTATGCAGGAGGCCAGCCGTCTGTTTGTCTCTCGGGGCTATCACGGCATTTCGATGCGGGAGATCGCCCAAGTGGTGGGGTTATCTAAGCCGGGGATTTACTATCACTTCAAGGACAAGGAGGACTTGTTTCTCGCTATCCTCATCGCTAACCTCGACCACATTGGGAGCATCACTCGCCAGGCCCGGCATGAGGGCGCTACGGCGCACGATCAGATCAGCCGGCTGCTGCGGGCCCTTTTTGCGCAAGCGCCGGAGCAACAGGCTATCATCCGGCTGGCCAGCCAAGAGATAGTGCACCTCAGCCAGGCCGCCCGGCTTGAGTTCAGCCGCCTCTACCAGGCGGAGTTCATCGGTCAGATTGAAGACATCCTGCGCTCTGGCATCGAACGGGGCGAGTTGCGGCCTATGGATGTGCGTCTAGCAGCCTGGATCTTGTTGGGCATGGCTTATCCCTTCCTTTATCCGGCGCATGAGCGCGAACTGGGTCCACCAGAGGAAGCCATCGAATTGATGCTGACCATCTTTCTTCAAGGGGCAGCCAGGCTCTGACTAGATAGGGCATTCAGTAGCGCTCAGCGGCTTTGTCGGATATAAAGTAGAGCGATTGCATGGAACCGGAATCTGCGGGAAGGAGTAACATGCGCGTTATCATTACGGGTGGCACCGGCTTGATTGGCCGGGCGCTGGCCGCCAACCTGGCCGCTGACGGCCACGAAGTGATTCTCCTCAGCCGCACCCCAGAGCGAGCGACGCACCTGCCTTCAGGCGTGCGCGCCGAACGCTGGGATGGCCGCACTGCTGCTGGCTGGGGCTCCCTGGCCGATGGCGCCGATGCCATCGTCAACCTGGCCGGCGAGAGTATCGCTGCCGGCCGCTGGACGGCCGAACGCAAAGGGCGCATCCGCGACAGCCGCGTCAATGCTGGCCAGGCTGTGGTGCAGGCAGTGCAAGCTGCAACCCACAAACCGCCCGTCCTGATCCAGGCCTCCGCTGTGGGTTATTACGGCCCGCACGGCAACGACTTCCTGGCCCAGGTCTGTCTGGCATGGGAAGCCTCGACTGCATCGGTAGAAACGATGGGCGTGCGCCGCGCGATCATCCGCACCGGTTTACCGCTTAGCAACAGAGGCGGCATCTTTCCTCTCTTCGCACTGCCCTTCAGGTTCTTCATCGGCGGACCGCTGGGCAACGGACGGCAATGGCTCCCCTGGATCCACATAGCCGATGAGATAGCGGCGATCCGCTTCCTGATGGAAAGACCAGAGGCACATGGCCCTTTCAATCTATCTGCGCCCAACCCGCTCACCAACGCTGAGTTTGGCCGCCTTCTGGCGCGGCTAATGGGGCGGCCCGCCTTCATGCCCGCGCCCGCCTTCGCCTTGCGCCTGGTCTTCGGTGAGATGTCAACGCTCTTGCTCAATGGCCAACGCGAAATCCCGCGACGCCTGCTGAGCCTGGGCTTTCGCTTCCGCTTCCCGGAGGCGGAAGCGA
>CADDZL010000097.1 GCA_902812335.1 Chloroflexota bacterium
CCGGCTGCCGGGTTCAATTGCGACGTGAGAGACACCACATTCCAGCCGTTCGCGGTCAGCGTTTGCCGGACGAGAAGATTGAGGAGCGTTTGCACATCGGGCAGCGCGGCGGGGGTGACCGGCGCGGCGGGCGGCGTGGGGGCTATGAGCGGCGCCTGCGGCGCGGCGTACGCGGCAGCAGGGTGCTCGATCATGAGCTGCAAGAGCAGCGCAAACACGATGACCAGATTCACAACGCAAAGGATGCGACGCCAACTGAACATAGAGGCTCTCTCCTGGTTCAGCGTGACTTGGGCACGGCCTGGATCGGGGCGGAAGGCGTGCCCACCTGCCCGTCCGGGTTCACCGCTGCAACGGTGTAGGTGTACGTCCGCCCATTGGTCAGGCCGATGTCTTCAAAGCGCGCCTCGGCAAGCGGCGTGGGATTGAGCGGAGTTGAACTGTTGTCGCGAAAGACGAAGTAGCCGCGCGCCCCAGGGACCGGCTGCCACGAGAGGCGAATCACGGTGTCGGCGGGCTCGGCCCTGAGATTCACGACGGCCAGAGTGCTTGGGGCAGGTGCTGCTGTAGCAGGCGGCACCGAGGCGAGCGGAGAGGCTGCCGGTGCCGCCGTCACCGTTGGCATAGAGGGTTTCGGCGGCGTGGGATTCGCCCGGCAGCCGGTTGCCCAGAGGAGAAGACAGAGCCAGAGGATGATCCTTCGCGTTTGCTTGGGCATATGCACCCCCTCTCCGCTCGCTTACGGAATCGGCGGCTGAATGTTGATGCTCGAATCGTACTCGACGGTCGTTGTCGTGATCAGTAGCGCACTGTCCGAAACCATCTTATAAATGCGCCCATCGCTGCTGCCGACCGACGTTCGGTAGGTGACAACCAAATCCCCGCTGCCCACCTTGGCTTCATACACATTCGTCAGTGCGCTGCCTACCGATTCGGTCCCGACCAGCTTGTATGGTTTGGCGTTCGGGTCAGCTTGCTTCAGCAGGTCATGGAAACCGATAGTGACGAGCAATTTGGCAGGATTAGCTATGAGGTAAGCCAATTGCGCGAAATCCGCGAGCGGACTACTAGGCGGCACCTTCAGCCATTGCCCCTCGGTTGCGCCAAACTGTCGCAGCACATCGGGCGGCGCACCCGTTGCCTTCATGTAGAGCGTCGGCGTAATGAGGATGCTTTCGATCATGATGTTGTTCGCATCAATCGTCTGGTTGGAGATCACATGCACGCGCGTGCTCGACTGCGCCTCGATCAGACCCGTGACCGTCTCCTGAGTGGCTTTGACCGTCCCGCTCTGTTTCCAGCGCCACGGATAGGCGGCGAATGAGGCGCGGAAGAGTTTGGCCATATCGGCCTCACTGAGGTCGCCACCCGGCAGCGCGCTCGCGGCAGGCGCTTGCGTCGCGGTTGGCGCCAGCCGTGTGGGCGTGGGCGCACTCGTCGGTGCGGTGGTAGCTTGCGCTGCGTTCGTCGCCGCTGCGGGTGACACAACAGGTGCGGAGGTTGGCAGCGGTGGAGCCTGAGTTGGCGCAAACGCGCTGGGCTGAGTGCATGCGACCAGCGCGATTGCCAACAAGGAAAGGATGAGTATTCGTTCCGCTTTCATGGTTACGTCCCCTTGTCGTATCGGTTAAGATCACTTGTGCGGTTAAAACGTCCAGAGGCCAGGCAGGTGGTCATCTCAGATCAAAGTGCATGATATCGCCGCTCTCTCCTCCAAGACCGACTGCGCCCCAGGTCAGGCCGACCGCGACCAGCGCCTCGACGACCTCGCGTGGGATGCTCAGAAAACCGCTCTCCGGTTTCCTCTCCGGGTGTGGGCCTTGAAATGGGCGATCGGCGGGCTTGTTGGTTTTTTCCCACGTCTTGGTTTCCTTGTTAAACTCCATCCTGTACACAACGCCCGGCGTTGTCACGCCTTTCATGACAGGTTCTCCGCTCAGGAGAGCTTCCAACTGTTTGATACTGCCCCCCAGGATCAGATAGTCCTGTTCAATTTGCCGCTTCACCTCATCCGGGTCCTTGCTGAATCCGAGGGCGTTGGTCTTCCCGAAATCCGAAGCAAAGTATTCGTTCACGATCTTCTTCAGCGCTTCCGTATCTTTCACCAAGCCGAAATACTGCTTCATCGCTTCGCTCTCTTTCTGGAGCGCGTCATACAGTTCCTCCACCCCCCTGCCCCCCGGCTTCAAAATCAAAGCAGGAATCGCCGATTTCTCCTTATTGATCAGCCCGGCAATCCGCGCGTAGACGGCGCCAAGCTCCTTGTCCAATGCCTGCTCGCCATACTCCCCGATAATATAGGGCGCCGACCAATAGTTAATATCTACAGCCAGGCCCTCCGCATGTTTCCCACCGCCCCCACTCCCAATGCTTTGGACGCCATAGGAGGTCCAATCCGCCGCAGTTTCAGGGACGGTCTTACCCGCCTCCCAGACCCTGATCTTCGCTTCGGTATCTGCCTCAACCAGCTTGTCTTTGAAGTGGCTTTGTAGCGGCGGTGTTGCCGGGATACTCTCCACAGGCCGCCCGAAGACCAGGCGCGCTTTCTGATTGAGCGCCTTCATATACCTCTTAATGATCTCTATCCCCTGGGGGTCTGCCTTCATCCCAGCCGGGATGGGAGAGAGCAGCCTGTGGTGCTCCACCAGTTCAATAGCAGTAGTGACCCGGCCTTCCCAACCAGCCATGATCTTCTCAGCCGCTGCCTTGACTTCCCGCCACTGGTCGGGGGTCATTTTCTCCAGCCGGGGCAATATATCAAACATGGCAAAACCATTGAGGATCAGGGCCGCTTTCCCCCAGTCCCCGTCCTGAAGAGCCTTGTCAAAGTCAGCGGTCATCTGTTGAACTTTGTTCGCCTGCGCCCCAGCGTTTTGATCCGTCCCGCCCTGGGACTGGCGCTGAATGCCTGTGGTCAGCATACGTTGGACAGCTTGATTGCCGGCGGTCTGTTGGAGGACCAGAATATCGGTGGGCTTCAACGCCGACGGATGCGCGGCCAGGGTCTGCCGGGCAGGAGAAGCCGGCTCTATGTGTTCCGGCTGGGCGTTTACATGTCGAGTCACAGGCGGCGCCGGCTGTCGCTTTGAGGAATCTCTTTCCCTATCCTGCGTTTGACTTCTCATTGAGTGCTTCCTCAATACGGAAACGCCTGCATAAACACATCGAGCGCCGTCTCGCCGCCTTTCGCATCTGCCGAGAAGTAATAGCCGCCACGCGTCCAGGCAAAGAACGCGCTATCGGCGTTAATCACCTTCAGGTAGCTTGGTTCGGTACCGAGCGAACCGAAACGCGGATCGGTGGGGAACTCACCACCGGCAGCATCGCCGGCCGCCACGCGCAAAGCCTCTTGGGCAGACTCTGCGCTGCTCGACACGCCTAGCTCGACAAAGATTTCATCAGCGCCAGCGCGGTAAGTCGCATATACGGAGGCGCCGTCCATTTCGATGCTTGACGGCTGCACACTCCGATTTGTGGACAGTTCAAGGCGCACGCGCGTATACGGCCCCACCTGTTTCGGCAATAATTGATCGAGGTTTAGACCGCCCGGCATCGGACGCTTGTCAATTCCATAGGGCGCAGGTCCGTTGAGCACCGTGCTTGCTCCTCTCGTTGGTTGTTCTTGGGCGACGGCTGTTGGTGCGTTGTTTGCCACCGGTGTCGCCGTCGTTTCGAGACGGAGGAAAAAGACGTTAGTCTGCCTGGTGCTGTCATCCTGCGCGGCGATGATGACAAGCTGGGCCTGCGTGCTGCCCTGATGCTTGGTAAATACGCAAAACACGCCTATCTGGGCCATGCCTTGCTCACTGCCGCTCAAGCAAGTGGATTTTTCGGTCCGGTCCCAGCCGCTCGCCGCCATCCGGTCCGGGGTGTAGAAATTCCTGACGTCGTCGGGCGTCTTGGCGCTGGTGAAGACGATCCAGTCAATGTTCCCGGTGGTCCTGTCTTCGCCTTCTGGGTTAAGGCGGCCCAGGTTGCCGAGCACGGTCCGCATCAGCAGCTTGACCGGCAGCGGCATATCCATCTGCGATGGTGTCGGGCCGTCCAGGCGGGGTACGTCGCTCCACAACTGGCTGACGGTTTTCATGTTTTGGTCGCCGCCCGTCAAGGTGTTGATCGCGCCGCAGCCGGCAGAGGCCCAGGCGAGGGCGACCAGTAATGTCACGAAGATGATCCGCTTCATCGTTTCCTCCTTTTCTTCATTGCCCCATGTGCGCGGCGATTCTTTGCGCCAACTGGGGCAGCCACTTCTGCAACCCCGCGTTGATCTGGTCAAGTTTATCGGCACCCTCCGGCAGCGTGTCAATCGAAAACCGCACGTAGTGGCTGTTCTTGTTCAAGAGCAGGGCGCTGCCACTTGGATAGGCGATTGCGCCCCCCACCTCGGCCGGTGCGCCCGTCGCCATGTTTTTGGCCTGCTCGAATTGTCCCTGGGTGAGATAGACGACGGCGACAATTGCGGTCGCTTTCAGCGAATCGCTGTGCCCGCGAAAGCGGCAGGTGGTCCCACCGTAGGCAGAGGGTGACGATTCGGGTCCCGTCATGGTGAATTCGCTCATCACCTGCTTCACATCGTCAAGCGTCAAGAGCGCGCAGGGGTCGCCTTTCGCGCCCACATCGGACACACCGCCCGGCATCTGCGCGCCGGTTGCCGCATTGTGCGCCACCGCGCGCGCGAGGGCTTCGTATACCTGCTCATAGGTGAGCACGCTGCCGTCGGCTTTGGTCACGGTCGCGATCTTCTTGTCGGGATCAATCTTGACGGCGGTGCCACTGAACAGCAACGTAACACTATAGTCGGGGAATTTGACCACGTCCATCCAGTTCTGACCGATGCCTGAATCTTTGACGACGCCTTTCGCGCCGCCTTCGAGGTCAACCGTCGTTCGATTAGGGAGGATCGGGAATGCATCGTGCCCGGCGAGCGCCTGCACCTGGAACTTGCCCTGCCCGGCGACGATGGTGCACGAGTTGGCATCCTCCATCACGCCGGAGGAGCCAAGCTCCTGGCTGTCCGCCGTCGCATCGCCGTAGCCCGTAATTTTCTCCACATCGGCGGCAGTGAGCAGTGCGCAGGCCTTGGGCACCGGCGCTTGATTTGAGGCCGCAGGCGTGTCGGCCGCTGAGGTGGGGTTTGACTCGGCGGTAGGCGACGGTAACACTGCGCTTGTCCCCCCACATCCCAGGCTCAGGCTCAAGGCCAGCAGGCCAAATAGCGCCAGCCAACGCGGGTTATGAATGGGGGTGGCTTGATTCATCTGTTCCCTCCTCCCCGGCTGAGGCTGATGGGCCTTCGATTCGTTGCGCGAAGCGGCGGATGAAAGCCACGACCTGGTCGAGGCTGACGAAGTAGGCGGACTCACGGCTCGGCAGATGGACAATCTGGCCGCGCCATGGGCCGGTTGCCGTTTCCCGCCATAGGCGCACTACGAATGTCTCCCAGTTCACCCGTCCGGAATAATTCACACCAATAAGATAGCAAAGGGATGCTTCTACAGGTGCTTACACAAAGATTAAGGGCGACCATCGGGGTCGCCCCTATACGTCATCGCCGCGTCGCAGCCGTTCGTAAAGCAGTCGGGTTTCCGGCGATGGCTCCGCGCCGAGTTCCTGACGCATCAGGCGCTGCCATTCGTTGAAATGGCGCACGGCGCGGGCGGCGTCGCCCATGCGGGCATAGGTGCGCATCAGTTCGCGGTGCGCGATTTCGAGGTAATTGTCGAGCGCCAATGTGCGTTGGAATGTCCTGGTCGCGTCGGCATAACGCGCCTCAGCCAGATATACCTGCCCCAGATCGAGCAGTGCCTGCAAGAGAGACTGGTGCAACTGTTCGCGACGAAAGATGGCCCAATCGCCAGCATCCAGGTCTTCCAGGAAATCGCCGCGCTTCAACTGGGCTGCTTCTTCCAGCAGTTGAATCACCTGAGCCCGCTGCGCCGGCGGCGGCAGGCCGGCTTGGAGCAGCGCCCGGGCTTCCCTCAATCGCGCCT
Organism: Chloroflexota bacterium; assembly: GCA_902812335.1. Taxonomy (GTDB): domain Bacteria; phylum Chloroflexota; class Anaerolineae; order DSLN01; family DSLN01; genus DSLN01. The sequence goes on from CADDZL010000097.1 coordinate 5,991, forward strand.
CAAACTCGTCGAGGTCGCACCAATAGGTGAGGCAACGATTAAACGTGTAGGTGTCGTCTGCAAACACAATCCACTCAGGGTAGCCCAGCGCCTTGCGCACGTAGTGTAGGGCGCGATGAAAGTAGTTGCGCAATTGCTCAGGCGAGGCGTCGGGCCAAAGCTCAAGGCCGATTTGCGCCTTGGTCGCGGGCGGGTTGCAGAGCAGGTAAAAGAAGAGTTCTTTGGCTTTGGTGTACTTCCACTCGGCGGGCGGGACAACGCGTTCACCGACAAGTACGCGCGACATGCCCAGGGTGTAGATTCTCAACGCGGGTTCTGGCACAACGACGGGGGCGGCGGTCGGTCGTTCTGCGCTCAGCACGTCGGTCACTACTTGCTCTACGCTCAGCGTGCGCGTCTCGGCCTGAATTGCCGCATACGCTTGTTCGCCGAGCACGGCGCGCACCGCCTGCCGCGTCGCCTCAACATGGGCACGTTCGGTCGGTGGAATCGGTGCGCCGATGTCGGCGCGCCGCGCCGCCGTGACGCTCAACCCGCGTGCGGCCCGCGTCCGATCGCCCTGACGCGCATAAATCTCACACAATGCTTCGAGCACCTCGATCATCCCGATCCCGACGAGAAAACCGATTGTATGATAGAGCTGCAGACTCTCGGTGTAGAGTGTCAGTGCCTGGGCGTCGTCGTGCAGATGACTCTGCACCAGGCCGAGCGAGTAGAGCGCCAGCGCCACGCCCCACGCGTCACCCACAAGTCGCAGTTGCGCCAGCGCGTCGGCATAGAGGGATTGCGCGCGCACCCAGTCGCCCTCATCGCGCGCGAGATCGCCGAGATTGATCTGTGCAACATTTGCGCGCAGTTTATCTCCGACCTCCTGATGCAGGGCGATGGCTTCTTCGACCAGTGCGTGTGCCCGATCGCGTTCATTCTGATAGCGCGCCGCTGCGCTGAGATTGAGCAACACGGTGGCGATCTGGGTGCGATTCCCCAGTTGGCGGTACAACTGCAGGCTCTCTTCGAGCAGCGCGGTGGCGCGCGCGTACTCACCCTGCCAGACCGCGGTCTCGCCGAGATTCAGCAGCCTGAGCGCGATGAGCGGCTGGTCGCCAAGTTGACGTTTGATCGTCAACGCTTCTTCATAAAGCGTGGCGGCGCGCTTCAGTTCGCCGCGCCGGCGCTCAATGATGCCCAGATTGATCAGGGTGCTGCTGGCACGGCTCAGGTCGTTCCGCTGGCGATGAAGCGCCAGCGCCTGTTCATGCATCTGGATTGCGTATGCCCAGTTGCCGCGTTCGGTGGCCAGAATGGCGAGCAGGTTGAGCGCCGTAGCCAGCGAGGCCGGGTCGTTGGCCGCGCGCGCCGCTTCGAGGCTCGCCTCCGCCAGCACATTCGCCCGCACCAGATCGCTCTGCCGGAATGCCAGCCGCCCGGCCGCGTGGAGCGCCTGCGCGCGCACAATGGGCGGCACGGCTGTGGGCGTTTCCATTGCCAGGAATTCCTCCAGCCAACGACGGCCCTCGTTCAGCGCGCCGCGATTGAGCCAATAGTTCCACAAGGCGGCTGCCAGCCGCAGTCCGCGCTCGACCTCACGATGGATACGCGCCCACTGCAGCGCCGCGCGCAGGTTGTCTTCATCCATCGTGAGGCGCGCGAGAGTTGCGCCTGCTTCGGCACCTGCGAGGCGCGGTTGCATCTGCTCGGCGAAGTGGACCGCCCATTCCAACAGTCGCGTGCGGACCGCGGCGGCTTCGCCTGATGCTTCTAATTTCTCGCGCGCATACTGCCGCACGGTCTCGAGAAGATGAAAACGTGCGACTCCCTGGTCGTCGCGCGCGTAAATGGTCACCAGCGATTTGTCCACCAAATTAGTGAGCACATCCAGGAGAGGGCTACGGACGAACTCGTCACCGCCAATCGCCTCGACCATTTCGAGGGTGAATGAGCCGGCGAAAACGGAAAGTCGCCGCAACAGCACCTGTTCGTCTTGCGCCAGCAGCGCATAACTCCAATCCATCGTCGCACGCAAGGTCTGGTGGCGTGGCAGTGCGTCGGTCTTGCCGCGCGTGAGCAGATTGAACGCATCGTCGAGACGTTCGGCGATCTGCGCGGGTGAGAGCATCTTGACGCGCGCGGCGGCGAGTTCGATGGCAAGCGGCAATCCATCCAGGCGACGGCAGAGCGCGGCGATAATCGGGGCGTTGTGGTCGTCGAGCACGAAGGTGGGCAGAGCCTCGGTCGCACGTTCGACAAACAGGCGGACGGAATCGCAGCAGCTCAGCGTCGCGCGATCGGCGTCCGTGGCCGGTAAAGCCAGCGGTGGTACTTGCCAGACGTGTTCCTGGGGCAAGCCCAGCGGTTGCAGGCTGGTCGTTAAGATTTCTGCGTTCGGGCAGGCATGGAGAATCGTAGCGGCGAGCGCGGCGCATGCCCCCAACAGATGTTCGCAATTATCGAGAATGAGGAGGATGTGGCGTGACTGGATGAAATTGACGATGGCTTCCGTCGCGGAATGACCGGGCTGCTCGCCAATGCCCATGAGTTGGGCGGCAGCCTGGGGAACATACGCCGAGTCCGACAGCGCGGCGAGGTCGCACCAGTATACGTTATCGCCGCTCTCCGCTACCAGTTCGGTTGCGATCTGGAGGGCGAGGCGCGTCTTGCCACTGCCCGCCGGTCCGGTGAGGGTGAGCAGGCGTGCCGCTTGAAACAATTGGTGCACATGCGCCAATTCACGCTCCCGTCCGACAAAACTGGTGGGGCTGATAGGCAACTGAGCCATTATAACAATTTTACTCTGATTCCGTCAGCTATTCAATTGTTCACTTCGTTGCCTTTCTACAATGCCGGAATGCCCAGCCGCCGCAACTCGTCCCTGAGTTGGAGCCGGGGCCGCTGGCGGTGCGCCAGCGCAGGTGGCAATTCCAGATTGTGGTTGAGGATCAGCCCGTTGATCTCCTCGATCTTGCGCCCGAAGTCGGCCAACGCCCGCTCCCATTCGTCCTTGACCCGCTCCCGATCTGCGCCCGGTTGGGCCCATGCCGCCTGGCACCAGTGATAGGAACGCAGGATGGCCGTTCGCGCCGCCTTGATCTCCGTCCCGATGTGCTGCTCCAGCTCAAGCCAGGCGGGCACAAAACCCTGGTCATGCAGCAGCTTGTTCACCAGTGCCTGGGCCGGGTCCGGGTCGTCGGGCCCCAGGTTGAGCGGTTTACCCTGTCCTTCCAGATGATCGAACCGGCCCTCCTCCTGCGCCTGCCTGATCAGTTTTTCGACCCACGATTCCCAGTTCAGATCGGCCATACGCTCTCCACTCGTCTTCACCGCTGATGAATTCGTTCCAGCCAGCGCCGCAGCCGGGGGAAAAGCACGCGCCCCTCGGCTGTGGCGGCCAGGTCCGGCAGTGCCTCACCTCGATAGCGCACGATGAAACAGTCAGTCCCCTTGAGGTACTGCACCCCTTCGATCCCAGGCAGGCCCTCCAGGCCCGCGCGCACATTGCGCGCTCAGCCGAACTCGCAGATCATGCCGCTGACCTCGATGATGGCCTCGCGCTCGCCCGCGTCGCGCGGCTGGTCATGGACCAGCCGGGCTTTCGGATTGACCCAGATATTCTTCAGGGCCGGCATGGATTATGTGCTTAGGGCCAGCCGCCGCCCCAGTGCCAGCAACCCGCGCACCGGCCGGTAGTCTGTGTGTAACCGCAGGCCGCGGGCCAGCATCAGCCGCGGCCCGCCCAGCATCCACAGATAACGCAGTTCACTGCCGGTCTTCAACAGCCGCGCCAAGGGCCCCCAGACTCGCAGTGGGCCAACATTACCCACAGCGGCGTGCCCGCCGAGCGATACCAGCCAGCCGGCTGCCCTGGGGACGTAGGGCTGCGGCTGCCCACCCGTCAGAGCCGCGTGGATGTTGGCCGCAACCGCCTTGCCCTGCTCGACCGCCAACTGGGCCGAGGGCAGCGCGACCCGGCCGGAACGCGGGTCGCGGATAAAGGCTGCATCGCCGATCACATATACGTCAGGATGGTCCGGCGCAGCCAGGGTCGCGTCCACGACGGCTGCCTGCCGCTCGCCCGTCTTCAGGCCGGAGGCAGCGACTTCGGCGCAGGCCTGCACCCCACCCGTCCACACGATGGTATCGGCTGCCAGCACCTCGCCAGACGCCAGATGCACCTGCCCGGGCTCGACCGCTGTGACGCGCGCGCCCAGGTACAGTTCGACCCCCAGCGCCTGCAGCACGGCGGAGGCGTAGGCGACCATCTCGGCATCCCAGCCGGGCAAGATGTGGTAAGACAGCTCGACCAGGACAATGCGGACCAGGTGGCGGCTAAGGCCGACGGCTTCGGCCATTTCAGGCAACCGCTCGGCCATCTCCGCCGCCAGTTCGACGCCGGTCATGCCCGCGCCGGCGATGACGAAGGTCAGCGCCCGGCGGGCCACATCCATATTGGCATGGGCCGCCCGCGCCAGTGCCGCCGCAATGGCCGCCCGCAGCCGCAGTACGTCGTCCAGGCTCTTCAGCGTCAGCGCGTATTCGCGCACGCCGGGGATAGCGTTCGTCGCCGTGCGCGAGCCCGTGGCGATCACCAGAATGTCATAGGGGATCGGCCCTTCATTGGTTTGCACAACCCTGTCTGCGAAGTCGAAGCTGGTGGCACGCGCCTGGCGGAAGCGCACGCCTGTCCCGCGCACCAGGTCGCGCAGCGGCAGAGCCAGCGCCTCCGCTGTGATCTTGCCGACTGCGGCCTCATGCAGTTCGAACTGGAGCAGGTGGTAATCGTGCTGATCAACCACTGTAACATTGTAGCGCCCCCGGCTCGGACCGGCCAGCCGGCGCGCCGCGGCGAGGCCGCCGTAGCCCGCGCCCACGATCACGATCCTGGGGGCGTTTGTCTGTAGTGTTGCCATATGCTCCTCCATCATGGCGGCCAGTTACCAGTTCTGAGATAATCGGACCAATCAGGCCTTATTTATTGTGTATTGTATCACAATATTGTGAGAATGTCAACAAATCAACGCCGTGTTATAGGGGAATCGGTTTTAAGCGCCGCAAGCGGATCCAAACCCGTCATGCTGAGTGCAGCGAAGCCTCTCTACTTTGCATGTAGGAGACCCTTCGCTATCTCAGGGTGACAGTTCTGTGATCTACTGAGTCTACAAATACGGCTCCAGCTCTTCTTCCGGGATCGCCCCCAGGCGCAGGATCGCCGGCGGCCATGCTGTGCAATCTACAATGGTCGAGGGCACGCCGCCGGGGCTACGCCCGCCGTCAATGATCGCGGCGATGCGCCCGTCAAAGACTGCCTGGACTGCCTGAGCCGTGGTCAGGCTGGGTTCGCCGGAACGGTTGGCGCTGCTCGTCGCCAGAGGTGCGCCTACTGCCCGGATCAGCGCCAGTACCAGGGGATGATCGGGGATGCGCACGGCCACCGTCGGCTCACGGCTGACCGCCGCCGGTACCACCGGGCTCTTAGGCAGGACCAGCGTCAGGCCACCTGGCCAGAAGGCCGCCGCCAGCCGTCGTGCGACCGGCGGCACCTCGGTTGCCACCTCCGCCAGGCTCTCGGCATCGGCCAGGAGCAGCGGGATGCCCTTATCCTCGCGCCGGCCCTTGACAGCGTAGATGCGCTCAACGGCCTCAGGTAGATAAGCGTGCGCCCCCAGGCCATAGACGGTGTCGGTGGGGAAGGCGACTAATTCGCCCCGCCGCAGCAGGTTGGCGGCAATAGAGATGGTCTTCGGCTCAGAGCCGCGCAGGAACAGCGTCTTCATCGCTGCCTGGATTCAGGATAAAGCGTTCGATGGCGACGGCGGCGCCATCCTCGGCCAGCGAGGGGGCCAGCCAGCGCGCAGCGGCGCGGGCCGCCGCTG
>CADDZL010000098.1 GCA_902812335.1 Chloroflexota bacterium
TCTGGTTCCTGGTCGCGATGGGCGTCACCGGGCGGCAGGCGTGGCGGCGGGTGCCCCGCGGCGGCTTTCTCCAGGCGCTGGCAGCGGCGTGCATTGGAGGTTATGCCGGCACCCTGGTGGCGATGAGCCTGGGCGACTGGTTCCTGCCATTTGCGTACACTCAAACAATTGCTGGCTTCGACTATACCGTGTGGGGCTGGCTGTTTATGGGGGTGTTGGTGGGGCTGAGCCACTATGGTGGCCGGTTGGCCGCTGATGACCGAGAGGCTCTGGGCTGAAAGCGAATGGCTGAGACCGTGATGCTCTCCATCATCATCGTGAGCTGGAACACCCGCGACTTGCTGGCGACGTGTCTGGAATCCATCTTTCATAGCCTGTCATTGGGCCAGCAAGAAGGAAGTGGTGAACTGCCCACCGAAGTGATTGTCGTGGATAATGGCTCGACCGATGGGACGGTGGAGATGCTGCGGCGCGACTACCCGGGCGTCCGGCTGGTCGAGAACCGTGAGAATGTCGGCTTTGCTCGCGCGAATAACCAGGGCATCGCCCTGAGCCGGGGGCGCTATGTGCTCTGGCTGAACACCGACGCGTTTGTGCGTGGCCCGGCGCTGGTGAGGCTGGTGCGCTTTATGGAGGAGCACCCGGAGGCCGGGGCGGCCGGCCCGCGCTTATACTTTGGCGACGGCACGTTGCAACACTCCTGCTCATCGTTCCCGACGCTGACGACCGAGCTGTACGGCGCGGTGGGGCTGGATCGGCTCTTTCCGCGTAGCCGCACATTCGGCAAGTATCGTATGACCTACTGGGATATGCGCGACGTGCGCGCAGTGGACGTCGTCATGGGGGCGTGCCTGATGGCACGGCGTGAAGCGCTGCAACAGGTGGGGGGCCTGGACGAACGCTTCTTCATGTATTCGGAGGAAGTGGATTGGTGCTATCGCGTACGACAGGCCGGCTGGCGGATCTATTTTGTCCCTGATACCGAGGTCATCCACCTGTGGGGGGGTACGTCGCGGACGCTGCCGGTGCAGACGGTGGTCCAGTTGTACCACAGCCGGCTGCTCTTCTTCCGCAAACACTACGGCCTGGCTGCGACCACCGCCTACAAAGCTGTGTTGGCCCTGGCTTGCGCTGTGCGGCTGGCAGGCTTGCCGGTCGTGCTGCTGGCAACTCTGCCGGCGATGCTGCTGCGCCGGGCGCCGGCCGAGGCCCGGCTGCAACGGTTTCTGGTGAAGGGCGCGGGGTATCGGTCGTTATTGTGGGCTCTGCCATCACTATAGCTATGGGTTCAGAGAACGGATTGGGATGAAAGAAGCGCGGTTTCTTCTCTTTGTTATTCTCCTGGTGTGTGTCTTGAGCAGCCTGCCCTATATCTATGGCTACCTGTCCGCGCCACCGGACCGCGTGTTTATGGGTATCGTGCTGAACACGCCGGATACAACGGAGTATTTCGCCTGGATGCGCGGCTTCGGCACAGCCAACTTGATAGATAACAAGCTCACGCCGGAGCCCAACGGAGCAGTGTTCTTTAATCTGCTGTGGTGGACACTGGGCAGGCTGGCGCGGTGGGGTGGGCTGAGCCTGACGCTGGTGTACCAGCTCTTTCGCATCGCTACCGCCGTCGCCTTCCTGCTCCTGGCTTATTGGTTCTGTGGGCTGTTTCTGCCCGAACGGGGACAGCGCCGGACGGCCTTCCTGCTGATCGCATTGGGCAGCGGCCTGGGCTGGATCTGGGTCGTGCTCAAGTATCTTAGCGCAGCAGCCGACATCGTCTATCCCTTCGATGTGTACACGGTTGAGCCCAACACCTTCCTGGGGATCACGGCGTTCCCCCATTTCGTCCAGGCTGCCTTCCTGATACTGATCATATTCGCGCTGGCGTTATCGGCCTTCGAGCGAAAGGCTGATGGAGCAGAGCGTCTGGTCCTGCGCGATGCCGTCCTGGCCGGGCTGGCTGCCCTTCTTCTGGGCCTTACCCATGCCTATGATCTGCTGCTGATCTACGCCGTTGTGGGCGTCTACGCATTGGTCTTGCTGTGGCGCGACGGATTCTCGTACCGGCTGATGTTGGTTCCGGCAGTCATTGTCGCGCTCTCGGTCGGGCCGGCGATCTATTCGGTCTACCTCACCAGCGCCTTTCCGCTGTGGCGAGAGGTGCTGGCGCAGTTCGCCAACGCCGGGGCCTGGACACCGAACCCACTGCATCTGCCGGTGCTGCTGGGGGTGCCCTTCCTGGTGGGGCTACTATTCGTCGTAGGCGCTTTATCGCTCAAGAGGCGCACTGAAGTGCAAGCTACGAACGACAGCCGGCGTGAACTGTTCCTGAAAACCTGGTTTGTGGTCAATCTCTTCGTGGTCTATGTCCCGCTCAACTACCAGATTCACTACCTGAACGGCTGGCAGGTGCCGATTGCGATCCTGGCGACGATGGGCTTCTACCGGAGGGTTATACCCTGGCTGAGAGGGCGATCCGGTCCCGGATCACAGGGTAGACTGGCCTTGATCCGCCGGGCTCTGAAATCCGAAGCTGTGCTCGCGATTCTACTGGTCGTGGCGGCCCTGCCGACAAACGTTTATCTGCTGGCCTGGCGCTTTGTGGACCTGAGTCGCCACAGCCACCCGTACTATCTCGCCCGCGACGAGTGGGAGGCGCTACGCTGGCTGGATGCAAATGCCCCGCCCGGTGCGGTTGTGCTCAGCTCGATGGACATTGGCCAATACGTGCCCAGCATGACCGGCGGACGCGCCTTTCTGGCCCATTGGGCCATGACGGCCGATCTATATCGCAAACAAGACATGGTGCAGGCGTTCTTTGACTCGCAGGTAGACGACACCGAGCGTGCACATATTCTCCAGGCGTACAACGTGCGCTACATTTTCTGGGGTGAGGCTGAACGCAAGCTGGGGCCGCTCGATCCAGACAAGCTGCCCTTTGCCGAGCGGGTCTTTTCGTCGTCGCAGGCAGTGGTGTATCAGGTGAAGGAGTTGTCAGCGGATTCTGTTCACGTATTGACTAGAGGGGATGGAGATGGGGAAGGTCAGTGATCTGCGCGCGTCGCCACCCGCGTCGGGATGGTCTATTACCGATGATCACCTGGCGCATCTCATTAAGGCACGGTTGCGCTGGCGGGCAGAGACGGCCTTGTTGGCCGTGCTGGTGGTAGCGCTGTTGGCGCTGGCGTTAGTCAATCTGCCCTACTACCCACGCACCTGGTTCGATGAGGGCTCCCATCTGCACGTCGCCAAAGCGCTGGTGCAGTTTGGGCGCTATGCCGACGTGAGCTCTGAGGGCTTCCGCGCCTATGGCCCGACGCTGGGCGTCGGGCCGACGGTGCTCCTGCCCATCGCGCTGGTGTTCAAGCTATTCGGCATTGGACTGGTCCAGGCACGGCTGGTGATGGCCCTCTACCTGCTGCTGACCTTCGCTGTGGCCTACCGGCTGACCCGGCACCTGTACGGGAGCACGGTGGCATTGATGGCTGGATTCCTGCTGCTCACTTCACAGGGCGTGAATATTCTGGAGTGGGGCCGCCAGGTGCTGGGCGAGGTGCCGACGCTGTTCTTCTGGCTGGCGGGAGTCCTGGTCTGGTTCCGTCAATCTCGGACCTCCGAGGTCTTGGAGACTTCGGAGGTCTGGCGACGCCAGATGTGGCGGGTGGTCAGCGGCGTCCTGTTCGGGCTGGCGATGGTCACCAAGAACCAGGCCGCGCTGATCATCGCACCGACGCTGATCGTGGCCTGGGGGCTGAACGCGTTGTACTACCGGCGGCTGCGACACGCCGATTTCGCGCTGCCGCTGGCGGTCGCGCTGGCCGTCTATGTGGCCTGGATGGCTATCCTGCTTATATTCCTGGGTGATGGCGATCTGGCCGGCAACCTGACCTTGTTGCGCCAGGCGTCGGGCGGGGCGCTTTTCGTCTTCGCGCCGGAGCGCATCGAGGCCAGCCTGAAGTTTCTGTTAGGACTCGACGTGTTCTACGGCTGGCTGGTGCCGGCGCTGCTCTATGCAGCTTTCCTGAGCTTGCGGCGCGACCTGGAAGGGCTCAAGAGCGCGCTGCTGGTCGTCTTTGTGGCTCTGTGGCTGGGCTGGTATGCCTTCGGCTCTATCGGCTGGGAGCGCTATGCCTTTCCGGCTCTGGCGGTGGCGAGCCTGTTCGTGGCGCGACTGTTCCACGACTTGGCCGCTCTCATTTTTCGCGCTCCCCTGTCAACCGATTTGGAGCACAAACTGAGCGGATACATCCGTTCAATCCGTTCCATTAATCCGTTGACAGTGGCCTTCGTTGCGCTATTTGTGTTGATGGTCGTGCGCCCGCTCCCCTACTACATTGCGAATATATTCTTTAAGCCGGACGCCGGCCCGCAGCAGATGGCTGAGTATCTGAACACGCACGTGAGCCAGGCGGCGTTGATCGAGACCTGGAGCCCGGAACTGGGCTTTCTCACGGATCACCGCTATCACTACCCGCCGTCGGGGATGCTCGACAAGGCGGTGCGTAACACCTGGCTGGGCGAGTCTTATCCGCCCGAAACGTATGACTTCCGGGTTTATGACCCAGACTATCTCATCCTGGATCATTCCCCGCTGCGGGCGTTTTACCCAGCAGAGTATGTGGAACTGGGGTATCGGCTGGTGATTTCGTTGGGTGGGTATGATTTGTATGAGAAGGACGATGGCCGGTAAGCATTACCTGACCTTCGCCGTCCTGTTCCTTGCTTTAACCTTCGGGCTTGAGCCCGCGAGGGCGAGGCCTCTCTCCCTCCCCTATCAGGGGAGGGAGGCGGGGGGAGAGGCCGCAACGTCCGGCCGCTGGAGTTCGCCGACCCTGGTCTCGACGACGACCTGGAGCTCATGGTTTCCTGAGATCGCCGTGGACGACGCCGGCCGGGCCTATCTGGTCTGGGCGAGCGGGACGACGCAGAGAGGCGAAAGCCTGGACCAGGTGCTGTTCAGCACGTGGGACGGGACAAGCTGGTCGCGGCCCAATGACATCTTTGCGCCCAGCACCGGTGGCTTCAATGTCCGCCCGGTCATCGCCGTGGACAGCGCCGGGCAACTGCATATGATCTACCGCGAGCATACCACCCTGCGCTATACCCAGGCCCCGGCCGAGTCGGCCTGGCGTGCAGCGGCCTGGCGGCCAGGCTGGCCCATTAGCAGCAGCAACGGTGGTTACTACTCCGCCCTGGCCGTAGACGGCCGGGGCACCATCCACATTGCGTGGAGCGAGGTCGTCTCCGACGAACCTGCCCAGGCCGTCGTGTGGTTCGGGACCGATGCCGGCGCGACCCGGCTGATGGCGGGCAAATGGGACGCATATGGGGCTGCCCAGGGGCTGACAAACGGGACGGTATATGCCCTCATGGAGGACACAGCGGGCAATCAATGGTTCGGCACCGACAATGGTGTGTTCCGCTTCGACGGTGTGAACTGGTTCCACATTACCGTCGCCGACGGGCTGGCCGATAACCAGGTGCGCGCCATCTACGAAGACCGTCAGGGGGCAATGTGGTTCGGCACGGCGCGAGGTGTCAACCGCTATATCCCTTCCGGCACGGCACGGGCTGCCCCCCCCTACGCCTCTGAGCAAGCCGACTGGAAGACCTATACGAGCCGTGATGGTCTGGCCGGGGACGGGGTCAACGCCATCGTCCAGGACCAGCAGGGTGGGTTGTGGTTCGGCACCGACGCGGGCCTGAGCCGCTTCGATGGCACGGACTGGATCAGCTATCGCCAGGGCAACGGACGCTACGCCATTATCGGGAGCCGCGTGCTGGCGCTGCAGGTAGACCAACTGGGCGTCCTATGGGTTGGGACTGATCAAGGGCTTACCCGCATAGACGGCGAGAACTGGCAGCAGTTCACCAGTGCCGATGGCCTGGTCGGAGATAAGGTCTATGCCATCCTGGAAGATCCGCAGGGCGTGTTGTGGTTCGGCACCGATCGGGGTGTGAGCCGCTATGACGGCATGACCTGGCAGACCGAAGCCAGTATAGGCGACGTGCCGGTCTATGCCCTGCTGCTCGACAGCGACGGCGTTTACTGGTTCGGCACCGGGCATGGCGTCGTCCGCTATGACGGCAGGACCTGGCAGAGCCTTGCCACGGAGCAGGGGGAGGGGCGCGTTCTGGCGCTGGCGCAGGACAGGATCGTAAACGCGTTCTGCCCCCATTGCTCGGACATCTTCTACCGGCGTTCGACCGACAACGGCGTGACCTGGTCGGCACCGGTCAACCTGTCGCGCTCACCCGCCGGCTCGACCAAGCCTCAGATCAAGCTCGATCATGAGGAGGGCGTCTATGTGACCTGGGACGAGGGCTGGGACTTCTACACCGGCCGGGGCTCACCTCAGTCGGTGGCCTATGCCCATTCGCTCGACAACGGCCAGACGTGGTCGCCGCCGACCATCTTCCATGCGCCGGCGTCCGTGGGTGCGCCTCAGCAGATCACGCTAGGGATTGATGGCGCAGGCCGGTTGGTGGCCGTATGGCGGGTCGAGGCGGGGCTGAGGCCGGAGAGCCGCCAGGTCTACTATCAGGTCTCGGACGACCGTGGCCAGACCTGGTCAGCGCCACAGCGCCTGGAGGGGGTCAGCGCTCGCGACTGGCTAACCGGCCTCGATAGCTACACCACGGCGACGGACAGCGCCGGCCATATCCACCTGGCGCTGGTGTCGCAGACCACCGAGGTGACCACCACCCAATATAGCCTGGTCCACCTGGAATGGGATGGGCTGCGCTGGTCGGCGCCGGAGGCGGTGTTCACATCGGAAGACCTGCCCGAATGGCCGCGCTTGGCGATTGGCGGCGGCAATCAGGTATTCCTGACCTGGTTCGTGCGGCCCAAGGAAGCGATATGGACGGGAGGCCGTTACACGGTGTGGGCTGCGCATATGGAGGCCGACGCACCGCACGTCGTCGCGCCGACACCCGCGCCATCGCTGCTGCCGAGCCCCACGCCGACGTCTGCCCCGCTCCCGCCAATTCCCACACCCACTCCTGGGCCCCTCCTGGGAGGAGGGGGGCAGGGAAATGTGACCGGACGACCCAACCTGGACTATGGCGCGGTGACGCTGATGGCGATTGCCGCCTTGCCGGCTGCGCTCTGGCTGGCAGCCGTAGTCCTGGGGGTGCGTCGCGTGCGCCATTAGCGGGTAACGGATAGCTGATATGCGTGTGCTCATGCTCACCCAGGTCTTGCCCTATCCTCTGGATAGCGGGCCAAAGTTCAAGACCTACCACGTGCTCAGATACCTGGCCGAACGGCATGAGGTCACATTGGTGTCATTCGCCCGCGATGACGATGACCCCAGAGCACTGAGTCACTTGAAGAGCCTATGTCAGGCGGTGCATACCGTGCCGATGACGCGCTCGCCAGTCCAGGACACCGGCTACATGCTGGTTAGCCTGGCGACGAACCGCCCGTTCCTGATGCTGCGCGACGAGCGGCCGGCCATGCGAAGCCTGATCCGTCAACTCATCGCGGAGAACGGGCCTTTCGACGCCGTCCACGCCGACCAGTTGAACATGGCTGCCTATGCGCTTGGCGTGCCGGCGGCACGGCGGGTGCTGGATGAGCATAACGTGCTGTGGGCGCTGTGTCGGCGCATCTGCGCTACACTGCCTCAGGGACCGAAGCGCTGGGCGCTGGAGCGCGAGTGGCGCTTGCTGCGCCGCTACGAACGCGAGATGAGCTATCGTTTTGACGCCATTCTGACCGTCAGCGAAGCGGACCGGGCAATGCTGGCCGAGGTTGCCGATGGCCCGGCCCGGATTGAGATCATGCCGATCGCGATTGACCCCGGCGCGGGCATCCTGCCACGGCATCCCGACGGGCCACATATCCTGCACCTGGGGACGATGTTCTGGCCACCCAATAGCGACGGTGTGCTGTGGTTCGCCCACCAGGTCTACCCCCACATCCGGGCGCGACTGCCGGAGGTCCGCTTCAGCATTGTCGGTGCCGACCCGCCGCCTGAAGTGCGGGCCCTGGCGGCCGAGGATGCCAGCATCACAGTCACCGGCTACCTGGCCGATGCCGAGCCGGTGATTCGGTGCAGCAGCCTATTGATCGTGCCGCTGCGGGCCGGCAGCGGCATGCGTGTGAAGATCTTGAATGCGCTGGCTCAGGGCCTGCCGGTGGTGACGACGACCATCGGCTGCGAGGGCATCGCCGTTGTAGCGGGCCGTGACCTGCTCGTGGCCGACACCCCAGAGGAATTCGCCCAGGCGGCGCTGCGCGTCCTGACCGATGAGACGCTAGCCCGAACGCTCAGCCAAAATGGCCGCCGCCTGGTCGAACAGGTCTACGATTATCGGGTTGTATGCCGGCAACTCGACGATATTTACAGCAGCCAGCCACCAGCGGTCAGTTCGCCGCTGCTCACCGGAGGCCCTCAGTTGATGGCTGAGAACGGATAGCTTGTATGCGTATCCTTTTCATCTCTCCCTATATCCCCACCCCGATCCGCACCCGGCCGTATAACCTGATCCGGGCACTGGCCCGGCGCGGCCATGAGATCACCCTGCTCGCGCTGCGGGCGCCGGGCGATCCACCCGCACCGCCTGCTGAGATCAGCCGCGCCTGCCAGCACTGGGAGACGCTGCCGCTCTCGCGCGAACGTGTCCTGTGGAACACTCTATGGGCTCTGCCGCGAGATATTCCGTTGCAGGCGGCCTATTCGCGCTCGCCGCAGATGGTGCACCTGGTCCGGCGTATCGTTGAGGGCTCATCAACCGGAGGCTTCGATATCGCCCACATCGAACACCTGCGCGGCGCGATCCTGGGCCTGGCCATCCGGGGGTTGCCGAAGATTTATGATGCTGTGGATTGTATCAGCCTGCTGTTTGAGCGGGCCTGGCGCCGGGCCCCCTCCTGGCAGACACGGCTGATCGTCGGGATCGACCTGGCCCGAACGCGGCGCTTTGAGGGGCGGATCGTCGCTAAAATGGACGGTGTCCTGGTCAGTTCGTCCGAAGACCGGGCGGCACTGGCCGGCCTGTGTCCGGCGGAGGTCACCGGGCGCATCGCCGTCCTGCCCAACGGCGTGGACCTGAACTACTTTCGCCGGGCGGAGGGGGACGAGGCTGAGCGTAGCGGTGTGGCCTTCAGCGGCAAGATGAGCTACCACGCCAATATTGCGGCAGCGCTCGATCTGGCCCAGACGGTCATGCCCCGTGTCTGGGCGGCCTATCCTGACGCGCCTCTCACCATTGCTGGCAAGGACCCGCCCCGTGAAGTGCGGGCGCTGGGGCGCGACCTGCGCATCCGCGTGACCGGGACCGTACCCGACCTGCGCCCGATCCTTTCTGGCGCGGCCGTCGTCGCCTGCCCCTTGCGTTACGGCGCTGGCATCCAGAACAAAGTGCTCGAAGCGATGGCATTGGGCCGGCCGGTCGTCGCCAGCGCCCAGGCCGCGGCTGCGCTCAGGGCCGTGCCGGGGCGTGACCTGCTATTGGGTGAGAATCCTGCCGTGTTCGCGCAGCACGTGATTCGGTTGCTGGGCGATCCCGGCCTGCGCCGCGAAGTGGGCTTGGCCGGCCATCGTTACGTTGAGACACATCACGACTGGGACGATATCGCCGGGCAACTGGAAAGCCTCTATCAGAGTGTCACTTCTGTTTCTAACAGCAGAGCCTTGACCGAACCGCCTTCACCGCTTGCCGTTAGGCGGAGCAAAGCCTGGAGCGAAGCGTGAACATCAGATTAAGTCGCGATGGTCTGCTGATATTTCTTATCCTGTTGGCCTGCTATACCTACTTCCTGCCGCGCTGGGCTGACTGGAATCAGAACTCGCGCTTTGACCTCGTCCGCGCCGTCGTCGAGGAGAGCACGATTGTCATTGATGACTACGCCGCCAACACCGGAGACCATGCGACGGTCAACGGTCACATCTACAGCGACAAAGCGCCCGGCCTGTCATTTGCGGCGATCCCGATCTACAGCGTAGTCAACGCCCTGAGCCGCGTCCCGGCAGTTGACGGATGGGTCCAACGTCTGGCCGCCAGTCCAGCTTTTGGCGATACGCTCAACCCCAGCGGCAGCGGCTTGCTCAGCGACAAGGTCCGCGCCGCGCTGGGTTTGACGATTGTGACGTTCTTCCTGGTGATGCTGCCCTCGGCCCTCCTGGGCGTGCTACTTTACAAGTTCCTCGGACATCTGAGATTCTCGCGACCGGTTTGTGTAGCGACGCCGTTGATCTATGGGCTGGCGACTATCGCCTTCCCCTACTCAGGCGCATTCTATGGGCATCAGTTCACAGCCGCGCTGCTGTTTATCGCTTTCTATCTGGCCTTTCTGATGCGTCGCCGGCAGTTGAGCTCACGCATCATGCCTGTCCTCGGTTTCCTGTTGAGTTATGCCGTGATCAGCGAATATCCGACCGCGTTGATCGCGATAGCGATTGCGATCTATGCCGTGATCGCCGTGCCGGAGCGACGCTGGGCACTTGGGGCCATTCTGGCCGGGCTTCCACCACTGATCATGTTGGGTCTGTATAACATGGCGATCTTCGGCACGCCATTCAAGTTGGGCTATGAATATTCGACGCTATGGGCGGAGACGTATAAGGTTGGGTTTTTAAGCCTGAGCTTTCCAACCCTTGAGGCCTTATGGGGGATTACCTTCGATTCCTATCGCGGGCTGTACTTCCTGGCGCCGGTGCTGCTGCTCGCCTGGCCCGGCCTGTTTTACTTCTGGAAAGCGCACGAGTGGCGAGCCGAGTCAATCATCTGTGGTTGGGCAATCGTGAGTTTCATGTTGTTTAATGCGTCGTCGGTGATATGGCAGGGTGGATTCTCTATTGGCCCACGTTATCTGGTGCCGATGCTGCCCTTCGCCGCGGTTGTGCTGGCGTTCGGCCTGGCAACCGCAATCAGGAGGCGCTGGTCAAAGGGCCTGATAGCCATCCTGACGGTCTGGTCGCTTGGACTGGTATGGATGGAGACGATCGGTGGACAGGCTTTTCCCGACTACACCGCCAGTCCCTTGATCAGCTACTCGCTGCCGAAGCTCGCCGCAGGCGATATCGCGCGCAACCTGGGCATGGCGGTTGGCCTGCACCGCTGGGCCAGTCTCCTGCCCCTGGTGTGCATCCTCGTTCTGCTAATGTGGTGGCTGAATCAAGGAAATCCCGAAGGGGAGACACGGAAGATGGAAACCTTGATGGCGCAGGAACAGACATGAGTGTTCAACTCGTCTCGTGCGCCAGGGAACCGCTAACAGCAGCACCCGTTTCCCGCCAGGCCATAGGGGCCGGCAAAGGCAGAGCCGACAATGCTAATACTCTTGGATCCCGCCCGACCGCACAACGCCGATTCTTGTCCGAATTACCTCTATTTGTGCAGGTTCTTGCACGTAGATGACCGGATCACCCTGATACCACTCTATCTTCCCGGTCACCTGTATTTCTTGACCAAGCTGATATTGTTTTTCTGGCGCAACGGCGAAATTATCCCAGTATTCTTTCAGGATTCTTACCACAAACGCACCGGTGTGGGGCTTCTTGAACCCCAAGTAAACGGCTCTCCCATTGTTGAGAATCTCCTCAATTGTCCCCTTTACGGTCTTAACCTCACCAGCGTACTCGCGTGCATTGAGGTAGGAAATCACCTGAGGTCCACCTGGTATCTTGTCTCCGCTGCCAGCACTATTGACTTGCGCATCTATTGTAATGCCCGCTATCCTCCCACTATCTGGTTCTAAGCCTAAACCAGGATTACCGTTCTCAAGCGCGACGATAGCTCCATCGGTGCTGACAAAGTAGAGGGTGTTGTTGCTCACCACCCAGCCCGCATACCCACTCCAGTATTGGTCATACACACCGGGCTGATTATAGTAGATATAAAACGC
>CADDZL010000099.1 GCA_902812335.1 Chloroflexota bacterium
ACGATCAGTTCATTGCCGCGCCATACGGCACAGGTGAGCACACCGTAAGCGACCGTGCGCGGTTCAGGGCCGGTGTTCTCGCGCAGCAGGCGCGCATTGGCCTCGGCGAGGGCGGCCCGCAGGCCGGCGGTGACACTACCGGGATGGAGGAAATAGGTATCGGCGATGACAGCCAGGAGTTCGCGGTACATCGCTTGTGGCACCGGGCCGGGGCCGCTGAGTTCGAGCAGAAGACACAGAGTATCGCCAGCGCGGTTGCGGGCGGCATGCCTGGGCGAGAGCATAACGGCTGCGCCCGGCGGTCTGTCCTCCTGACGCATCCCGCCGCTCACGTTGAGAAAGCCGTAGAACAGGCTATCAATCTTGTGCAGGCTCATCGTTCCCCACCGTACCGTCAATCCAGCGCGTGGCCAGCGCCGGCAGCGCCGAGGCCGGGCCGCGCCGGACGGTGCATCTGGGCAACGAATTCAGAAAGTGCCGGCCATAGGCCTTGGTCAGAATACGCCGGTCAAGCACCGTCACCACGCCCCGGTCGCTGCGGCTGCGGATCAGGCGGCCGAAGCCCTGGCGGAAGCGCAGAATGGCCTCCGGCACGGAGTATTGGAGAAAGGGGTCCTTGAAGGTCTGGCTGCGAGCCGCGAAGATCGGGTCGGAGGGAACAGTGAAGGGCAGGCGGGTAATGACGAGCGAACTGAGCGCCTGGCCGGGCACATCCACGCCCTCCCAGAAGCTGCGCGTGCCCAGCAGCACCGCCCGTTCACTGGCGCGGAAGCCTTCGAGGAGCTGGCGGCGCGACCCGCCTTCGTTCTGTTCCAGCACCAGGATGCCGGCGTGTTCCAGCGGGCCGGCGATGGCGCGGGCAGTGGCCTGGAGTTGGTTGTGTGACGTGAACAGCACCAGCGTCCGCCCCTGCGTTGCCCGGCACAGATCAATCAGAATACGCTCGACCGCCGGCTGGTAGGCTGGCTGGTCCGGCTCAGGGATGTCGCTCACCAGATAGAGCAGCGTGCTGGCAGCGTAGTCGAAGGGCGAGCCGACGGCCAACTCCTCACAATCCCAGGCATACAGCCGCTCCTTGAGATACTGGAAGCTCCCCGCCGTCCGCAAAGTGGCTGAGGTCAGGATGGCGCTGGACTTGGCCTTGAAGATGTGGCGTTCGACCAGCGGGCCGACGTGCAGCGGCGCGACATGGACCGAGGCCAGGCCGCGCCAGTCCAGCTCCAGCCAATAGATCATCTCCGGCGACGGGTCCGTGATCAGCGCGCCGATCTGCGCTCGCAACTCGACCAGCCGGCGCTGCGCCGCCATCATCCGCATCACCAGTTCATCCCAGTCAGGGACGTCGTACTCTTCCAGATTCGCCAGGCCACTCCCCAGCCGCGCCAGGCCCTCGGCCAGCGCACCCAGGTGGAGCGACAGGTTCGCCCAGGCCGACTCAACCCAGGCCCAGCCGGGCTGCTGGCGCACGGCGGGCGTGACCAGCAGTTTATGGCTATATTCGCCCTCGTCGCGTTCGCGCTGATTCTCCAGAAACGTCACAAGCGCACCAAAGAAGTCGCCCACATAGCCTCCGACCGCCTCGGCGGCGCTGCTCAGCCTGGCAGCATGGCTCTCCAGTTCGGCCATCATCGCTTCAGGCAGACTGCGGCGGCAGGCCTCGACTACGTCACCGACCAGGCCGGCGCGCGGCCGGCCGATCTCAGCGACCAATCGCTCCACCTCGCCCCGGTCAGCATGGAAGCTCAGCCCATTGGTCACCGCTTCCTCCAGGTGATGAGCCTCGTCAATGATCAGGTGGTCATACTCCGGCAGGACGTGGTTCTCGGAGGCGACGTCGGCCAGGAGCAGGGCATGATTGACGATGATCAGGTGAGCGGCCTCGGCGCGACGGCGGGCGCGATATAGCGGGCAGATGCCGCCGCCGAACGACGAGCAGCGGTCGCCCGTGCACAGGTCGTTCTCGGCCGAGAGCTGGCTGATCCACAGCGCTGCCTCGCGCGGCGACAGGTTCAACTCAGACCGGTCGCCGGTCTGGGTCATCGGCAGCCAGACTAACAGCCGCGCCAGCAGGCGCACCTCATCTACGTTCGTCGGCCCGGCATGGCGCAGCATCTGAAAGCGGCGCGGGCACAGATAGTTCGAGCGCCCTTTGAGCACGGCAGCGCGAAAGTCCAGGCCCAGGGCATCGCGCAGAGCGGGGATGTCTTTCGTGATCAACTGGTCCTGCAGGTTGATAGTGTTGGTCGAGATGACCACGCGTACCCCATTCTGGACGGCCCAATGGACGGCGGGGATCAGGTAGGCCAGCCCTTTGCCGACGCCGGTGGGGGCCTCGACGATCAGATGCCGCCCGCGCGATAGCGATTCGGCCACCGCCCGCAGCATCTCCACCTGCTGCGGGCGGTGCTCGAAGCCGGGCAGGCCGTGGGAGAAGACCCCGTCTTCCTCCAAGAGCGCCGCCAGCTCGTCGGGGTCGAGCGTCTGCATTGTCGCCGCCCGGCGCAAGGTGCGGCGCTCCGGCGGGTCGGCGCGGAACAGTTCGAGATCGGAGTCGCTCAGCGCTGCTGCTTTGGGCTGCGACAGAATCGGTTTGGCGTCCAGCGCCTCCTCAAAGACGGCCTTGAGCGGCCAGTTCACGCGCCGGGCGGCCAGGACGATCTCGCGCAGCACCGGCTCCGGCAGCTTATGCGCCTGCTCGACCAGGTAGAGGAACAGCTTGCGAGTTGTATCGGCGTCGGACAGGCCGCGATGGACGACCGGATGTTGGAAGCCCAGGCGGTCGGCCAGTTCCTTCAGGGCGAAGCGCCCGGCCCCCGGCAGGAGGATGGTTGCCAGTTCGCGGGTATCGAGCGCAGGGTTGGCCAGGCGTAACCCATAGCGGCGCAAGAAAGCCAGGTCGAAGCCGATGTTATGGCCGACGATGGGCTGCGAGCCGATGAAGGCAGCCAGCTTAGCGCGAATGCTGGAGAAGGGCGGTGCCGCGTCCACGTCGGACTGGCGGATACCGGTCAATTCGCGGATAAAAGGCGGGATTTTGCAGCCGGGGTTGACGAACGAGCGCCATTGGTCGAGCACCTCAGCACCGCGAAAGCGGATAGCCGCGACCTCGGTGATGGCGTCGCCGTCCGGGTTCAGGCCGGTAGTTTCGATGTCCAGGGAGACCAGCGTATCCATAAACAGAACCGGGCTGAAGCCGCGGGTGTGGTCAGGTACAGCCTGGGGGCCGCCTGCTGCCCGGCCTTACCTCCGGGTCGGCGTGGGCGCAGGTAAGTATAGCACACGCGGGGTGAGGGGGCAAACGCAGGCACGGCCCGGAATAGAACGCAGATGCTTGCAAGATCAGCGTCAATCCGCGTTCATCCACGTCCTATTCCTGCACCCCTACGAGCCTTGGCGACGCTTCGGCTGTCTGATATACTGTCGGTCAGCAAAACAGGAGATCAGGAGCAATCTGGCTGTTCTCGCTAGCCCCCCCGCCGTGGGAGAGGGGTTGGAAGTGAGGGCCACCCACCCCCTACTTGTTCCCAGCCGCGAATCGGCTAAAATCGTAGGTCGCCATGCATGGGCACAACATAGACCACGCGTGAGTGGCACAAGGAGGTTATGATGTCCATTAAGGTAACCTGGCTCGGCCATGCGACGATGATGATAGATGTTCACAAGACACGCCTGTTGATCGACCCCTACCTGGCGGATAACCCCAAAGCCGCTATACGGCCAGAGGAGGCCCAGGCCGATTACATCCTCATCTCTCACGGCCACTCGGACCACATCGCCGACGCGCTCGCCATCGCCCAACGCACCGGTGCGATGGTGATCAGCAACTTCGAGATCGCCAACTGGTTCAACGCCCACGGGCATGAAAACACCCACGCCCAGCACCTGGGCGGCGGCTTCAACTACCCCTTTGGCCGTGTCAAGCTGACGTTGGCGTTACATGGCTCCGGTCTGCCCGACGGCAGCTACGGGGGCAACCCCTGTGGCTTTCTCCTCTATCTGGAGGGCAAGAAGATCTATCACGCCGCCGATACCGGCCTGTTCGGCGATATGCGCCTGATCGGCGAGGAGGGCATTGACCTGGCGATCCTGCCCATCGGCGATAACTACACGATGGGACCTGACGACGCGCTCCGCGCCGTCAGGCTGATCGAGCCCAGGGTCGTGATCCCCATCCACTACAATACTTGGGACCTGATCGCGCAGGATGTGCGTGCCTGGCAGCGACGCGTCGAGTCCGAGACCCAGGCCCGGTGTGTGGTGCTCGATCCCGGGCAGAGCTATGAGCTGAGCTAAGGTTTGCTCAGAAAGCCACAGAGACACAGAGAGCTCGATATGCTTTCTCTGTGCCTCTGTGGCAGAAACGCTAGACATGCACAGCCAGGCAGTCGGCGACGAGCCGGCCGATCTCGTCCTCGCGGCCAATGAAGAAGTGATCGGCGGAGATGGCGTGGAAGGTCTTGGGCTCGGGCAGGCCGGCGACGAAGTCGCGTACCTGCTGGAAGGGCACCAGTCGGTCGCGCTCGCCGTGGATGAAGCATTTGGGCCGCCGATAGTCGGCCAGCCAGCCCGGCGGCATCTGCCCCAGGTACGGAGCAACGGCGACGACTGCCTTGACACGCTCCGGCTCGCACTCGGCCACGCGCAGGCCTACCCACGCGCCGAACGAGTAACCGGCCAGTGCCAACCGCTCCGGCACGACCTCACGCTGCCCCTCCAGCCAGGCCAACGCGGCCAGCACGTCCACCATCTCGCCCTCGCCGCCACCGTAACGGCCCTCACTCCGACCCACGCCGCGAAAATTGAAGCGCAGTGCCAGCCAGCCCCGTGCCGCCAGGGCCTCGGACATGCAGCGCACCAGGGTGACCTCCATGCTGCCGCCATAAAGCGAGTGAGGGTGGCACACCACTGCCGCCGGGAACGGCCCGGCCCCCTCAGGCACATGCAGCATGCCTTCATAGTGCAGCGCATCTGGCCCCAGTCCGCGAAAGGCGATGGGCTGCGGCTTCATTGGGGGGTGAGCCTGACGACTGTCACACCTTCACCGCCCTCGCCGTCTTTGCCCGGCTCGTACGACTCGACCAAGGGGTGATGGCTGAGTTCCCGGCGCACAGCCTGGCGCAGTACGCCCGTGCCCTTGCCATGAACAATACGCACCCAGGGCAGACCGGCCAGGTAGGCCGCATTCAGGTAACGTTCCAGCCGCTCCAATGCCTCGTCAACCTTCAGCCCGCGCAGGTGCAGTTCCAGCCCCGGCGATTCGGGACGGGGGACGGAAGACGGAGGGCGGCTAGCCTCTGTCCTCTGTCCTCTGTCCTCCGTCACAGCCTTGGGCGGCTCCAATTCATCGGCCCGGACCCGCACGCGCAACCGCCCCATCTGGACCTCGGCCTCTTCGCCTTCCAGCAATGTAATCGTACCCGTAGTGCGGATGGCCGGCACCCAGGCGCTATCGCCCACGTGCCAGACGTGCGCCCGCGCTGCCAGCGCGGCCTCGTCGGGGGCCGGCGGTTGCGCGGCGGTTTCGGCCAACTCCTGGACCATCGCTTCGATGTCACGCAGCTCCGCCAGCGGCATGCTGGCAGCTTGCAGACGACGGCGCAAGGCACGCAACTCGCCACGTATCTGCTCGATCTCGGCCCGTGCCTCGGCCCGCGCCTCTTCAAGGATAGCACGGCGTTCCTCATCAATGGCCGCCAGCCGGTCGGAGAGCTGGGCTTGCAGGGCCTCGGTAGCGGCGCGCGCCGACCGCATCGCCGCCTGCTCCTCGCGCATCTCCTGGCGCGACTCGTGGATGTCGGCCAGCAGTGCCTCGGCTTCCAGGTCGCCTGGCGGCACCAGCGTCCGCGCCTCGGCCGTGATGGCCGGGTCCAGCCCCAGCCGCTCGGCGATGGCGAAGGCATTGGAACGACCCGGCAATCCGATCATCAGGTGATAAGTCGGTGCCAGCGTCTCCAGATCGAATTCGACGCTGGCGTTCTGTACACCCGGCGTAGTGTGGGCGAAGACCTTGAGCTCGGGATAATGTGTCGCCACCAGCGTCGTCACGCCCCGTCGCAGCAGGTGTGCCAGGATGGCACGAGCCAGCGCTGAACCCTCAGTTGGGTCGGTGCCTGCCCCCAGCTCGTCCAGGATGACCAGCGAGCGGCGGCCAGCCATCCGCAAGATGCGGATGGTATTGGTCATATGCGATGAGAAGGTGGACAGACTCTGCTCAATAGACTGCTCGTCGCCGATGTCGGCGAAGACGTCCTCGAAAACCGATAACCGGGCTTCGGCGGCGGGCAGGTGCAAGCCGGTCTGAGCCATCAGCGCCAACAACCCTACCGTCTTAAGCGAAACGGTCTTGCCACCTGTATTCGGCCCGGTGATGACCAGCGCGAATGTGTTCTCGTCGAGGACGACGTCAATCGGGACCACGCGCTCGGGGTCAAGCAGGGGGTGACGGGCAGCGATCAAGCGCAGGGTCGAGCCGGGGTGATGCGTGCCCGTCGCCCGGAAAGCCACCAGTTCCGGCTCGACGGCGCGGATGGCGTCGGCGTATTGAGCGCGGGCAAAGATGCTGTCGAGTTCGGCCAGCACGTCGAGCGTGCAGCGGATGGCCTCACCTTCCTCTGCGACCAACCGCGAGAGTGCGGTCAGGATGCGCCGGATCTCGTTCTCTTCCGCCAGTTCCAGCTCGCGCACCCGGTTGTTCAGTTCGACCGTCGCCAGGGGCTCGATGAACAGCGTTGCACCGCTGGCCGACTGGTCATGGACGATGCCAGGGATGCGCCCCTTGAATTCGGTCTTGAGCGGGATCACATAGCGCCCGCTGCGCTGGGTGATCAGGGCTTCCTGAAGGAAGGGCGCGTTGTTGGGATTGGCGATCAGGCTCTGCAAGCGGTCCTGGAGCCGACCATGGGCGATGTGCAGGTCACGCCGGATCTGCCCCAATTGGGGGCTGGCCGTGTCCAGGACCTCGCCCTTATCGTTGAGCGCACGGCCGATCTCAATGACAACGACGGGGCACTCTTCCAGTCGCTGAGCCAGCCCGGCCAGGAGAGGGGCCTCGTCGGCCAGGCGAGCGAAATAGCGCCGGATCGTCCGCGCCGCCACGAGCGTATCATGAATATCCAGCAGATCGCCGGGAATGAGCACTGCGCCGTGCTCAGCCTGGTCCACCGCCTGGCGGATATCGTGAACACCGCCGAAGGAGATGTCGGCCCTGCCTGCCAACAGACGGCGTGCCTCACTGGTCTCAGCCTGGCGTCGTTGTGCCTCGGCCAGATCGGCGGTCGGCTCCAGATGACGCACCCGTTCGGCCCCGGCCGAAAAGGCGGCATATGCCGCAGCCCGCTCCAGGATCTTGGGCAGTTCCAGCGTGCCCCACGATTTGCGATCCATAAAATCAAGGATACCACAATCAGGGCGAAGGCCCAAGTCGGTACGAAGCCATCAGCAGCAGGGCCGAACTGCTGATGGATGGTCGGCTCGTTAGAGGGGGAAGCTCTGGTTCAGCAGCGGGGGCAGGCCGCCGGGGAACCAGGGAGCCAGGGTACGAATGAAGAGGGGAAAGGTGTCACGGTAGATCGCGGCCAGCACCGACCGATCGGCGGCCAGGCTTAGTGTTCGCCTCACTCCTTCGATGGGCCCCCACGATCCGGAGTTGAGCGCGAACGTCAGCGCCATCAGCACAAACAGAGTACACAACCCCGCCCAGAGGAATCCGGCCAGCATACCACCGAGCTGGTTCAGGCCGCCCAGGGCCTTCCACTCCAGGTCAGGGTAGCTATTGTGAATCAGGGATTCAAAACCGGCGACAAGGATCACCAGAAGCATGACGAAGGCAGCGCTATTGGCCAGAGCCCCGGGCTTATTCACCGCTGAGCCAATCCAGCTCGCGGCCCAACCATAGCTGTACGCGGCCAGAATCACACCCGCATAGAGGATAGCGACGCTAAGCACCTGGCGGACAACGCCGCGAAACATCCCCAGCGCCATCCCGCCTAGCAGCATCTGGAACAGCACGAGATCAAACAGACTGACTGCCATGGCTCTCCTCCCGGCTTATTGCAACAGTATAACATAGCCGGGGATCAATCCTCAAGAGGATTTTGCTCCTAGTCAGTCAACCCAGTCCGGGCTAGGCAGCCCCATCGCCAACAAGGTTGCGGACATGTGTCTCCAACACTTCGATATCCACAGGCTTGCTCAGGAAGTCGTTGGCACCGGCCTTAAGCGCCTGCTTCTTCATCTCTGGGTCGTCCACCACCGTGAGCATGATCACCGGGATAGGTGCCGTCTCGGCATTGGCGCGCAAGGCCCGCAGCACCTCCACCCCATCCATGCTGGGCATCATCATGTCACACAGAATCAGCCTCGGGCGGACATTGCGTGCCAGTTGCAGCGCCCGCGCTCCCAGGGGCGTATCGAGCACCTCATAGCCCAGCCGTTCGAGCACGGCCTTAATGATGAACCGTACATCCGGGTCATCGTCCACGACCAGCACCGTCTGATCCATCGCATTTGCTCCTCAAGCTTCAGCACTGAACGCCCACATTCTAAGCTAAAACCGCGGGCGCGTCTATAGGAAAGCAGTTACCCAAACACCCGTTGACAAATATCCAATCATACCTTATAATGTTCGGCATACCATAGCGATCTCCTAAAGGACATCGGCATGTTAGATGATGTTGATCACAGAATCCTAGACCTGTTGCAACGTGACGCCCGCATGACCAACGCCGCCATCGCCGAACAGGTCGGCTTGAGTGCGCCCTCGGTGTACGAGCGCATTAAGAAGCTGGAGGCGCGCGGTGTCATCCGCGGCTACACCGCCATCCTCAATGCTGCAGCACTGGGTTTGCCCATCACTGCCTTTGTCCGTGTCACCGTTAACAGCATGCCCGACGATCATATCGAGGCTGGCATTGCGCGCCTGGCCCAGGAGCACGAGGTGCTGGAATGCCACCATGTCGCCGGTGAGGACTGCTTCATCCTGAAGGTCAAAGTCGCCAGCCCGCAGCACCTGGAGCGACTCCTGGCCCGCGTCCGGACACACCTGAGCGTCGCGCGCACCGTTACGATGATCGTCTTATCCACGACGAAAGAAGACACCAGGCTGCCGCTGCTGGCCGATCTGCGCGAACGCACGCAAGAAGCCGGGCAGACAGCGAGACAGGGATGAGCCCAAACTACACCGGCGACTCCACCTCGACTTTCCCTGTCGCGCCCGCCGCCATTTTGAACCCAGGAATCGGATAGATTTCGTGGCAGACCGGGCTTATCATAAGCGTATCATAGCCATGCGGAGGGATTCATGTTAACGGATGGACGCATCACCGGAATCACACCCCACCAATATATCGAAGCCCGTCGCTTAGACCAGCTCAAGCTGCGGCTCAAAGGAGGAGAGGCGATGACCAGAGCACTTTACGCCGTGGGCTACGGTTCCAGCAGCCGCCTATATGAGCGGGCCCCTGCTCAGCTTGGGATGACCCCGGCGACCTACCACCGTGGCGGCCAGGGAGTGCGCATCGGCTATACCATCGTTGACTGCCCTTTGGGTCACCTGCTGATCGCCGCTTCCGAGCGGGGTATCTGCGCCATCAGCCTGGGGGATAACGACACAGAGCTTGAGGCGGCCCTCGCAAAAGAGTATCCTGTTGCTGAGATCTATCGTGACGACGCCAGCCTGAGCCACTGGGCGGGCGCCCTCCTCAGCCATCTAAGCGGTCGGCTACCTCAACTCGATCTGCCTTTAGATATGCAAGCCACTGCCTTTCAGTGGCGGGTCTGGGAGGAGTTACGGGCTATCCCCTACGGCAGCACCCGCTCCTACGGCGAGATCGCCCGGGCCCTGGGGCAGCCCAGAGCAGCTCGGGCAGTCGCCCGGGCCTGCGCGACTAACCCTGTAGCGATCGTAGTCCCTTGCCACCGTGTCGTGCGAGAGGACGGCGGCCTGGGCGGCTATCGTTGGGGTCTCGAGCGCAAACGGTATCTGCTGGCGCAAGAACGCGCTGCCTCCGGGCCAACCACAGATTCGGCGGTCCAGATCTAACCAGGACAGCGCACTCGCGTGAAAGAGAATAGCTGAGGCTATATTCTTCGAGGGAGGTTGTATGAAGCTTAGAGAATGGGTTGCGTTCTGCCTGTTGGGGCTGATCTGGGGCTCCTCGTTCTTGTGGATCAAGATCGCAGTCGCGGAGATCGGGCCATTCACCCTGGTGGCCTTTCGCCTGCTCTTTGGCCTGATCGGGTTGCTATTGGTCATGCGCTGGCAAGGGCAGTCCTTGCCGCGCCAGCGTAAGGTCCTATTAGCCTATCTCTTCATGGGCGTGTTTCAGACCGCCCTCCCCTTTGTCCTCATCTCGTGGGGCGAGACCAGGATCGATTCGGCCCTGGCCTCCATCCTCAATGGCACCATGCCGTTGTTCACCATCGTCATTGCCCATTTCTGGCTGCATGATGAGAAGATCACCCTGCCCCGTGTCGTCGGCCTGATCGTCGGCTTCATCGGTGTGGTCGTACTGGTCAGCCGTGACTTCGATCCTCAAAGCACCCATGGGAGCATCTGGGGTCAACTCGCCGTCCTTGCCGCCACCGTGAGTTACGCCACAGCCACAACCTTCTCGCGCCGGTATCTGCGCGGTCAGCCGCCAGTGGTGCAGTCAACAATGATCCTCGTGGTCGCCGGCACCCTACTCTGGCTGGCTGCACCCATCGTTGAGCGCCCACTGCGCCTGCCAGCGTTGCCCATCACCTGGCTGGCACTGGCCTGGCTCGGCCTGTTGGGGTCGTGCACCGCCTACTTGCTGTTTTTCTACCTGATCAATGCCTGGGGCGCTACGCGCGCCTCGCTGGTAACCTACATCTTCCCCGTCATCGGCCTGATCCTCGGCATCCTCTTCTTGAGCGAGGTCGCGGACTGGCGCCTGATCGTCGGCTCGCTGCTCGTGATAGCCGGCATCGTGGTTGTCAATCTCAGACTGCGCTTCCGAGCGGCAACGACGGCCATGACAGCCACCGAGTGAACGGGAGGCCGGTACAGGGGTCATCATCCACGCTGGAGGGGCCTGGAGCATAGGCGGACACTGCTAGGCAGTGAGCCAGGCCCCCAGACTGCTCATTAAAAAGATAAGGGATCGTCTTAAAACAATAGTGGGGATGCTTGACACACCTCGAAATGGGAGTATACTGTGGGTAGATGAAGGGCTGGAATGACCGAGGCGTGAGACGAACGCGCCACCAAGTAATTGAGTTCAATCGTGCCGGCACGGAGGCAATGCGCCCCCGTGCTTTTTGTTCGTCTATGGCTGAGTAGAAGGGACACAATGGCAGCCGTGGCTGCCAAGACGCAGGAAGGAGCACAGCGATGGATTATGGGATGATCGGCAAGATTGAGAAGGCCAAGCGCTACGCGGAACAGCGCGACCGCATTCACGTCGAGCAATTGCAAGTGAGGTTCGATGGGGATCATGGCCCTCACACGGTCAGCTTCAATGCGGGGGCCTGGACGTGCGACTGCAACTTCTTCCTCAGCCGGGGCGTCTGTAGCCACACCATGGCTCTGGAACGCATCCTGGAAGGAATGCTCCCGGCCCCAGCCGAACTCGCACCGCACTAACCCCCGCCATAAGTAGCCAGCCGTCCGGTATCTGACGGCTGGCTACTCATGGGGGTGCATTTCAGTTTTGGGGCAATCTGGGGGAAGATAGGGGCAAACGAATGACTGGAGAGATGCCCCATGAAACGCACCCGCGCCGAGTTGAAAGCGGAATTGATGGCCCAGGCCGAATTGCTG
>CADDZL010000100.1 GCA_902812335.1 Chloroflexota bacterium
CAGTGGCAACATGTGCGAACTGCGGTTACCGCTCCAAATCATTGTTTCTCGGCTCAGGCCGTTCGCGGGTGCGCAATGAGGTCGTTGTGTGTCGCACCTGTGGCCTGGTCATGTCACGGGCTTCGGATGAATTGGACGCGGGCGAGGCCAACTGTGCCCGCTGCGGGGGCCCGCTCAACCGGTTGGCCGGGGCGCGCTACAGCGATCTGCCCATGGGCCTATATGCCTGTCCCAGTTGTGGAGCGAAGGCCCTTAGCTTCGAGGCGACCGGAAAGTGGGATTGAGGCTTTGCGTGGGTCACTTCTCAAAGCTGCTTAGTTGTGGTATACTCAAAAGTAGTTTCCCAGGATGGGCCCCCGTAGCTCAGAGGATAGAGCACCGGCCTCCGGAGCCGGGTGCGGCGGTTCGAGTCCGCCCGGGGGTACTGACAGGAAGGGGGAGGCAATATAAGCCGGCAGGAGAACGGTGAATGTTGTGCCTGCCCCAACTGTACTTTCCACTTCGATCTTGCCGCCGTGCCGGGCGGCAATACCGTAGCTCACCGACAACCCCAGCCCGGTCCCCTGGCCCGCCTCTTTGGTGGTGAAGAACGGGTCGAAGACGCGATTCAGATTCTCCGGTGGGATACCGATACCCGTATCACTGAAAGCTATCGCCACACGGTCGGCACGCTGCTCGACGCCGATGGTGAGCGTACCGCCCTGGGGCATAGCCTGCATCGCGTTCTGGATGATGTTTAGGAACACCTGCTGCATCTGGTTGGTGTCCACTCGCACGGGTTGAACTTCTTCGGCGAAATTGCGCACGACGTTGATATGGCTCAGGGTAAGTTGATATTCGATCACTGCGAGTGTATCGTTTACGATGCGACGCACATCGGCCACCTCAACCTTCGGCTCAGATTGGCGAGCGAAGCCCAGAAGGTCACTGATGATGCGTTTGCAGCGCAGCGCCTGCCGCTCAATGGTGTCGAGGTAGCTGGCCAGGGGGTCAGCGGGGTTGATGTCCTCGCTGGCGATCTGCGCGAAGCCGAGGATGATGCCGATCGGGTTGTTGAGTTCGTGGGCTACGCCGGCGGTGAGCTGGCCGATCGAGGCCAGCTTCTCGGAGCGGATAAGCTGGTTCTGCGCCTCGATCAGCTTGCGGTTAGCGTGCTCCAGTTCGCGCAGGCGTCGCTGAGCCTCTTCGTATAGTCGGGCGTTCTCAATAGCCACAGCCAGTGAGCCGGCGATAGCGGTAAGGAAATCGCGGTCACCGGGCAGGAAAGCGCCGCCGCGCCTGTTCACCAGCTCAATTGCGCCAATGACCTGATCGCGTAGGATGAGCGGAACGCACAGCACACTGCGCGTGTTGATGCCCGTCAGCGCATCAATACCTGGGTAGAAACGCGGGTCGTGGGGGGCATCAACGGTTATAATCGCCTCGCCATGCTGGACGACCCAGCCCACGAGGCCCTGGCCGGCCTTCAAGCGGACTGGCCCGATCACCGGCGTTGCCTCGGCCGGGAAGACCTTGACGAACACCAGTTCGCGAGTGCCATCGAGCAGCAAGAGTGAGCCGGCTTCTATCGGGATGTGCTCCAGGATGCCGTCCAACGCCAGCGTCAGGACGCGGTCTAGATCGAGCGTGGCGCTCATGGCCGTGATCAGCCGATTGAGCGTCATCAGTTCCTCGGTGCGCGCCTGCACCCGTGCGTCGATCTCCTCGTTCTGCTCGTGTATAAGCCGTAGCAGTTGGGTTCTCTCTTCCTGCGCTGCACGGAGCGCCGTTCGCAGCCGCTCAATTTCATCCACTGCCGCAGTATCGGGATGGCGGGTGAGAGACAAAGAATGCGACAGCGGTCTGCGTGGATGCTTCTGGCTGTGAGGTCCTTTGATAGGGCCGGTCATGAGGTCACCTCGGTGGACGAACCCGCCCCCGCCAGTCTCTGATCGAAGGCGCGCCGGCTCAGGCAGCGTTCAACCATCGGCAGCAGTCCGAAGTTGATGCGGAAGGGCTTGATCAGAAAGTCATCAGCTCCCAGGCGGAGTGCTTCAACTACAGTCTCGACGGAGGCATAGGCGGTCATGATGATGATGGCGGTATTGCGATCGATCTGGCGCGCCGCCCGCACCAAGTCGAGGCCGCTTACATCGGGGATCTTGATATCCACAATCAGCAGATCGAAGTGGTCCTCAGAAAGCGCCGTGAGCGCTTCAGAGCCGCTGGTGGCGGTCACCACCTGATAGCCCTCGGCTTCCAGGTGCAATTGCAGCATACGATCCAGGTCGGTTTCATCATCAACGACCAGGATACGGAGCGACTGACGCACGACAGATTCTGTAAATGGACGACTAGCTGATAGTAAGCGGCCCCACGGTGGCTTGGCTCTATCTCAGTTGCGGCTGAGTTGGTCAGAGACGGTCTGCCAGCCCAGATCAGCCTCCCGTCCAGGTCATGCCGTTGGGTCGAATCATGGCCCCAGTCCAGGTCATGCCGTCCGTCTGGCTCATGCTGTTGGGGCCGAGCCACATCATTAAACTGAAAAGTGCCATCAGCAGCGCGATTACCCTTACCAGATGTCCTCGCATTGCTTCTATTCCTCCACTACAATCTGTGACTTTACCCTGTGTTTCGCCATCACACCCCACTCTACACTCAAACAGTGCGCGTAGTGCGTCAGATTGATTTCAGAGTCTGTTCAGATTCTGAACCCAGTCTGATGGGCACCTGAACCCACAAGGCATGGCTTGAATGTTAGACTGAGGCCGATATGAACGAACAGCAGCCTGCACTGATCTGCCTGCGTTGCGGGCATGCCAACCCGGCCGCTATGCGCGTTTGTGCTCTTTGCGCTGGTGAGTTGGGCTATGCGTGCCCGCGGTGCGGCAGGATCAATCCGGTCGGCTTCAATTACTGCGGCCACTGCGGCTTTAGCCTTCAGGGCCTGCCCTCTCCGGCCCCTTATCCATGTGCAGGCCACGGCGAGCGGCGCGATGTGACGGTGCTTTTTGCCGATCTGACCGACGTCGGTGGGAGAATATACAAGCTTGATACTGAGGAGGTGTATAGCATCGCCGGCGGGTGTTCCAGGCTTCTGGCCGAGCAGGTGCAGCGGCGTGGTGGCACAGTGGATAAGTTCACCATGGGCGGCATTATGGCGCTGTTCGGTATGCCGGTCGCGCATGGAGATGATGCAGAGCGAGCTGTTTACTGCGCGCTGGAGATACAGCATGCCCTGACCGAACTTAACCGGGAGCTGAGGGTCCAGCATGGGGTGAACCTCAAGGTCCGTATCGGGATCAACATCGGCACGGTCATCGTCGGACCGGTGGGCACCCATGACAAGGGTAGCTATACGGTCGTTGGCGATTCGGTCAACCTGGCCGCCCGGCTGCAACAGGCGGCCTTACCCGACCAGATCCTGGTCAGCGTGTCGGTCTATCAGCGGACCAGGTCACAGATTGTCTATCGCAGCGTTGGCCCGCTGAACCTCAAGGGGTTACCGACGGCGGTACCGGCCTATCAGGCGGTTGGCCTGCGGCAAACAAGCAGGCCGGGCGATCTTCTTCCCAGGCTGCACGCGAGAAGGGTCGGCCGCGCCACCTCATAGATTGCCGTGCCCGGCACTGGTGCAGTCTCAGCGCTGCGATCTGCCGGGCCCGGGCATCACGGTGCCCGACGGCGTTCCAGTGCTGCCGGGTTCAGGTGGGTGGGCAGCAGTTCGCCTTTGAGCCCGGCGATCAGGTTGCGGGCAGCCAATTCAGCCATCTTGCCGCGGGTGGCGACCGAGGCGCTGGCGATGTGCGGGACGATCAGGCAGTTGGGCAGCGTCAGCAGTGGGTGATCGAGCGGGATCGGCTCCGGGTCGGTTACGTCGAGCGCGGCGTAACCGATGACGCCATCGCGCAGAGCGGCGTAGAGTGCTTGCGAGTCAACCAGTGGCCCGCGGGCGGTGTTCACCAGGACGGCTGTCGGCTTCATCTTGCGCAGGGCATCGGCGTTGATGATATGGCGGGTCTCCGGCGTTAGAGGCGTGTGCAGGCTGACGAAGTCGGACTCCGCTAGAAGCGTGTCAATATCTGTGTAGGTAATGTCCAACTGCTGTTCCAGGTCCTGGCGGCGGACGACATCGTGATAGAGGACGCGCATGTTGAAGCCTTGAGCGCGGCGGGCGACGCCGCTGCCGATGCGCCCCAGGCCGATCAGCCCTAGCGTAGCGCCGTGTACGTCGTGACCCATGAGCAACATCGGCCCCCAGGTCTTCCATCTGCCGGCGCGGACGTAGTCAATGGCTTCACCGATGCGCCGGGCGGCGGCCATGAGCAGGGCGAAGGCGAAATCGGCCGTTGTATCCGTCAGTACCTCGGGCGTATTGCCGACCAGGATGCCCCGCTCAGTCGCGGCGGGGACATCAATATTGTCGAAGCCAACGGCCATGTTGCTGACGACGCGCAGGCGCGGCGCAGCGTCCATCAGTTCTGCGTCCACTTTGTCGGTCAGTAACGAGAGCAATCCGTCGCAGGCGCGCACCTTCTCCAGGAGCACATTGCGCGGCGGCGGCGTTTCCTCCGGCCAGACCTCGGCCTGGCAGTGTTCCAGCACCAGCGCCAGCCCCTGATCGGGGATGCGGCGTGTGACATAGACGATGGGTTTCATACGGTCTCCTTTGGCGTGCGGGCTTCGCCTCTTTGCTCGGCTCAGGGCAAGCTCTTGAGGGCTCAAGCCCACAGGGTTGCGCACTGATTTATAGCACGGCGTTGACAGCACGGCAAGCCGGTAGTAGAATCAAACGTCAGGCGTCAAACGTGAAAGGGAATGCTTACGTTTGACGTTTCACGTTTTAGCCCTTTCGCGAGGAGACCATGACCCAAGCAGACCTGACCCCACTAGGCGACATGACCCCGGAGGCGTTCCGCCGCTATGGCCATCAGGTGGTGGACTGGATCGCCAATTATCTGAGCGATGTCGGGCAGTATCCGGTGCTCGCGCCGGTCGCGCCGGGCGAGGTGCGGCGACAACTGCCGGCGACGCCGCCGGCCCGGCCGGAATCGTTAGAACAGGCCCTGGCTGACTTTGAGCGCGTGATCCTGCCAGGCGTCACCCACTGGAACCACCCGGGCTTCTTTGCCTATTTCGCCATCACCGGTTCGGCCCCCGGCATTCTGGGTGAGATGCTCAGCGCCGCACTCAATGTCAACGGCATGTTGTGGCGCACCTCGCCTGCCCTGACTGAACTGGAGGAGGTTGTGCTTGACTGGTTGCGGCAGATGCTGGGCCTGCCGGAGGGCTTGATGGGGATCATCATGGATACAGCCTCCGTGTCCAGCCTGTGCGCGATCGCGGCCGCGCGTGAGGCGGTGCCGGGGCTGCGCGTGCGCGAGGAGGGGTTGGCCGGCCGGGCAGATGTGCCCCGTCTGCGGCTGTACTGTTCTGAGCAGGCCCATTCGTCCATCGAGAAGGACGCCATCACACTCGGTCTGGGCCGCGCCGGCGTGCGCAAGATCCCCACCGATGCCGAGTTCCGGCTTGACACAGAAGCGCTGGCGGCGGCCATTGCCGAGGACCGCCGCGCCGGCTGGCAGCCCTTTTGTGTGGTCGCTACGGTCGGCACAACTTCGACGACGAGCATAGACCCGGTGCCAGCCATTGCCAGCATCTGTCGGAGGGAAGGGCTGTGGCTGCACGTGGATGGCGCTTATGGCGGCATGGCGGCGATCATCCCGGAGCGGCGCGACGTGCTTGCCGGCTGCGATCGGGCCGATTCCATTGTCGTCAACCCGCACAAGTGGCTGTTCACGCCGATTGATTGCAGTGCCTTCTATTGCCGCCGGCCGGAGGTCCTGAAGCGGGCCTTCAGCCTGGTGCCGGAGTACCTGCGCACAGCCGAGGGCGAAGCCGAGAGCGTGCGCGACCTGATGGACTATGGCGTGCAGTTAGGGCGGCGCTTCCGCGCGCTCAAGCTGTGGTTCGTGATCCGCGCCTTTGGCCAGGAGGGACTGGCGGCGCGACTACGCGAACACATCCGGCTGGGGCAGCAGTTCGCTGCCTGGATAGACGCCTCGCCTGATTTCGAGCGGCTGGCACCCGTGCCCTTCAGCACCGTCTGCTTCCGCGCCCATCCGCGTGACCTGGGGGGGACCTCGGAAGAGGTTGAGGCACATCTCAACCGCCTGAATGAGGCGTTGCTGGAAGCGGTCAACGCGACGGGCGAGGTCTTTCTATCGCATACCAAGCTGAACGGCCGCTACACGCTGCGGCTGGCTGTGGGCAACCTGCGCACGACCGAGGCACATGTGGCGCGGGCCTGGGAGATTCTACAGGAGAAGATAGCCCAACTGGCGGTGCCGGCGTCCTGACTGCCCGGTCTCAGTGGATCGCATTTTCAGCGCCTTTCGCCGGCGTGGCCCGGTCCACTCCCGCAGCCCTATCCTCGACCAGTGCCAGGACGAAGCACAGCGACGAGAGTCGGTTGAGGTATCGCAGCAATTCGGGGTTCGTTAGCGCACCGTCGTGGAGCAGGCGTGCGACCTGGCGTTCGGCGCGGCGTACGACGGTGCGGGCGAGGTGCAGCGCAGCCCCGGCAAGGCTGTCGCCGGGAACAACGAATTCGGTCAAGGGAGGCAGGGTGGCACTGAATGCCTCGGTGCGGGCCTCCAGCCAGGCGACGCGGTTGGGGTCAATGTAACGAAATTGATCGGCGGCCGCTGGTACGGCGGCCACTTCGGCCATCAGATGGTATAGGTCGCGCTGCGCTTCGAGAAGCACCGCTCGGACCTCGGCCGAGGCAGCCATGGACCGCGCCAGCCCCAGTGCGGCGCTGGCCTCATCCACATCCCCAGAAGCAGCAATGCGCGGGTCGTACTTGGGAACCCGATCCGGCCCCAATAGCCCGGTATAGCCCTCATCTCCACTGCGCGTATAGAGCTTGCGATCCATAGCCCATCTGTCCCCAGCGGCTGGTTATACAGCATCCGGGGCAGCATGGCAAGGACGTTGCCCGATTTGGCCAATTAGACTATACTGATGGGTAGCTCAGGAGGAAGCATCGGGGCCGCTGTGTCTGCTCGTCTCAGTGACCTGTTAGCCGACACGGGTTGGCGCGCCGCCAACCTGTTCTGCAAGCTCCTGCAGCGCCGCCCCTTTGAGCAACCTCAAAACGTCCTGATCCTCAAACCATGCTGTCTTGGTGACGTGCTGTTGGCGACGCCAGCACTGGCGGCGCTGCGCCAGAGCTTTCCCCAGGCCCGTATCACCTGGGCTATTGGGGCGTGGTCGCGCCCGATGGTAGAGAATAACCCTCACGTGAACGACTTGATAGACTGCGGCACGGTTGGCACGCGCCAGCCAACAACCGCGGATATGCGCCGCCTGGTGAGGCGCATACGGCAGGCTGGCTTCGATACCTGCTTTGTGTTCGACCGCTCACCCCTGCTGACCTGGCTGACCTGGCGGGCGGGCATCCCCCAGCGTGTAGGGCTGAACAGCCGTGGCCGGGGCTATGCCTACACGGTTCAGGTGCCGGTCAGCGGTATCCGCCATGAAGCCGAGCTTTATCTGGACCTGGTGCGGGCGGTGGGAGTACGCACCGACAACCCGCGGCTGGAATTCCATCCAACAGAAGCGGACCGTGCCCATGCTGCCCAACTGCTGAGCTGGATCAGTTCCTCCCATCCTGAGCGTAGCGAAGGACCCGATTCTCGCCCTCTGGTGGTGATCCACCCCGGCGGCGGCGAGAATCCAGGCATGGACATGCCATCCAAGCGCTGGCCCGAACAGCGCTTCGCGCTACTGGCGAATCGGCTGGTGCGCGAACACAGAGCGCGCATTGTCCTGGTCGGCGGGGCCGGTGATGTGACTATCAGTCGCGCCATCGCGGGCATGATGGCATATCCGGTTACCGATCTGACGGGCGAGCTATCCTGGGGGCAACTAGGGGCATTATTCGCCTGGGCCGACCTATATGTGGGCAACGACACGGGCGCGACGCACCTGGCCGTCGCGATGGGCACGCGCACTCTGGCGATTTTCGGTCCGTCGGATCCTCGCCGCTATGGCCCATACGCGCCACCAGAGCAGGCTGTAGCACTATGGCGTCCGATCCCCGGCCTGCGCGAAGGTGTCTCAGGCGGTGCGCCGGCGGGCTTCTCCTGGGACCAGGGCGTCACGGTGGAGGAAGCGGCTCAGGCAGCCAGCTATCTGCTGCAATCGCGATCCCCCGCCATGGCAGGTCGTTGACGGTCGCCGGCTGAGGGGGGCCGGCAACGAGGGCGGTCGGCTGGCGGCATCTGCCTGGTTGAAAAATACGCAGCGGGGTGAAAAATCATTGGCTTGCGTTTGACAATGCCACGCAGTTGTGGTAGAATCCCCTTCCGTTAC
Organism: Chloroflexota bacterium; assembly: GCA_902812335.1. Taxonomy (GTDB): domain Bacteria; phylum Chloroflexota; class Anaerolineae; order DSLN01; family DSLN01; genus DSLN01. The sequence goes on from CADDZL010000100.1 coordinate 8,359, forward strand.
GAATCTGGGGGCGGCCCGGAGGCCGCCAACCGAATACCGAAGGAACATCAGCGAGGCCATCGCGCAGGTCCAACGGTGGCCTCGTTCAACGGATTTCTATCTATGATTATTGAGGAATGGGGTCCTGCTCGGGTGGATAGGCCCGGCGGAGTTACCAGTTAGGAGGATGCGTGCCGACGGTCAACCAGTTGATCCGTAGGGGTCGAAAGGCGCAGAGGAAGAAGACCAAAGCGCCCGCGCTACAGTTTACGTTCAACTCATTCCAGCAGCGGCGGCAGCGCCAGTTGAAGGGCGCGCCCCAGAAGCGGGGCGTGTGTACCCAAGTGCGCACGATGACGCCCAAGAAGCCGAATTCGGCGCTGCGCAAGATTGCGCGCGTGCGCCTGAGCAACGGGATCGAGGTCACGGCCTACATTCCTGGCGAGGGTCACAATCTGCAAGAGCACTCTGTGGTCATGGTCCGCGGCGGCCGGGTCAAGGACCTGCCGGGCGTACGGTACCACGTGGTGCGCGGGACGCTTGACACAGGGGGTGTTGAGGGCCGCCAGCAGGGTCGTTCAAAGTATGGCTCCAAACGGCCCAAGGCGGGGAAGTAGGAGTGAGAGATGGCCAGACGAGGTAAGATCCCCAAGCGCGAGGTGGCGCCGGATACGCGGTATAACAATGTCACGGTGGCGCAGTTCATCAACCGGGTGATGCGCCGGGGCAAGAAGAGCGTGGCGGCCCGCATTGTCTATGATGCCTTTGAACTGGTCCAGTCGCGCACCAAGAAGGACCCATTAGAGGTCTTTGACAACGCCATCAAGAACGTCACGCCAGTGCTTGAGGTCAAGCCACGCCGCGTGGGTGGCGCAACCTACCAGGTCCCAGTCGAGGTGCCACCGGAGCGGCGGTTGTCGCTGGCGATGCGCTGGCTGTTGGCGGCAGCGCGAACACGTTCGGGCAAGTCCATGGCCGAGAAACTGGCAGCCGAACTGATGGATGCTGCCAATAATACGGGGGCGGCGGTCAAGCGCAGGGATGAGACCCACCGCATGGCTGAAGCGAACAGGGCGTTCGCACATTATCGCTGGTAATACAGTGGCCAGTAGCCACCGGTCAGCACTCAGATGCCCGACCGCTGACTCCTGGCTACTGACGACTGAGTTTGGACATGGCCAGGCAGTTTGCTCTCGAACGCATACGGAATATCGGTATCATTGCCCATATTGATGCCGGTAAGACGACAACAACCGAAAGGATCCTGTTCTACACGGGCCGGACGCATCGCCTGGGCAATGTGGACGAGGGCACAACCACAACCGACTGGATGCCCCAGGAGCGTGAGCGCGGCATTACTATCACCGCAGCCGCGATCACGGCCTACTGGCGCGACCATCAGATTAACATCATAGATACGCCTGGTCACATTGATTTCACTGCCGAGGTCCAGCGCAGTCTGCGTGTCCTGGATGGCGGCGTCGTCGTCTTCGATGCCGTTTCTGGGGTCGAGCCGCAATCGGAGACCGTATGGCGGCAGGCGGACCGATACCGCGTGCCACGTATCTGTTTCGTGAACAAGATGGACCGCATCGGTGCGGACTTCAACCACACGGTTGAGATGATCCGCGATCGGCTGGGGGCCACGCCGGTGCCCATCCAGTTGCCTATCGGTCAAGAGGGCAGCTTTCGTGGTGCGGTGGACCTGCTGACGATGCAAGCGGTGACTTATACAGACGAGCTGGGCGCACATCGCCAGTACGGGCCGATCCCGGACGACTTGAGCGGGGCGGCAGAGGCGGCGCGTGAGGCGATGATTGAGCAGATTGTTGAGACTGACGACGCCCTGCTACATAAGTATCTTGAGAGCGAGGCCATCGGTGAGGATGAGTTGCGGCTGGCACTACGCCGCGCGACGATTGCCGGGCGGGTGACGCCGGTGCTGTGCGGCTCGGCGCTGCGCAACAAGGGTGTCCAGCCTTTGCTCGATGCGGTGGTGGACTTCCTGCCGTCGCCGATAGACATCCCGCCCATCAGCGGCGTGAACCCGATCAGCGGCGAGGAGGAAACGCGCCCGGCGGATGAGCGTGCACCGCTGGCAGCTCTGGTCTTTAAAATCGTGTCCGACCCTTACGTGGGCCGGCTGGCTTACTTCCGGGTGTACTCGGGGAAGATCGAGGCCGGACAGGCCGTCACCAACGCGACCAAGGCCAAGAAGGAGCGCATCGGGCGGGTGCTGCGCATGCACGCCGACCGGCGCGAGGAAATCGCCGAGGTCTACGCTGGCGATATTGCTGCGACGCTGGGGCTGAAGGACTCTTTCACGGGCGATACGCTGGCGGATCCGGATCATCCCATTATCCTGGAGAGCATCGCCTTCCCGGAGCCTGTTATTTCGGTGGCGATTGAGCCGAAGACGGCTGCGGACCAGGACAAGATGGCCGACGCGCTGCGGCGGCTGACTGAGGAGGACCCGACCTTCCGCGTCCGCACGGATGAGAACACCGGCCAGACGATCATCTCCGGTATGGGTGAGTTGCACCTAGAGGTATTGGTGGACCGGATGATGCGCGAATTCCGCGTCAGTGCCAATGTCGGCCGGCCGCGCGTGGCTTACCGCGAGACCATCACCCGGCCGGTGCGCCAGCAAGCGCGTTATGTGCGTCAGACCGGGGGTCACGGTCAGTACGGCGATGTGACGCTGGAGTTGGAGCCGCTCGCGCCGGGTGAAGGCTTCGTCTTCGAGAATCGCACGGTAGGTGGTGTGATTCCCAGGGAGTTTATCCCGGCGGTTGAACGCGGTGTGCGCGAAGCCATGGAGAGTGGCGTACTGGCGGGCTATCCGTTGGTGGACATCGGTGTAGCCCTGGTGGACGGCTCGTGGCACGAGGTGGACTCGTCCGAGATGGCTTTCAAAGTGGCGGGCTCTATGGCGCTGCGAGAGGGTGCACAACGGGCCGGCCCCGTGCTTCTCGAACCGGTCATGAAGGTTGAAGTCGTCGTACCGGAGGAGTTCGTCGGAGACGTGGTGGGCAACCTGAACGCACGCCGCGCCGAAATCCAGGCGATTGAGCCGCGCAGTGGTAATACACAGGCCATCCGAGCGGTCGTGCCGCTCGCCGAGATGTTCGGCTATGCTACCGATCTGCGCTCAATGACGCAGGGCCGGGGCACATTCACGATGGAATTTGACCATTACGCTCGTGTGACCGAGAGCATAGCAGACCAGGTCATTCGAGGCGCTAGACGCTAGAGAAAGTTTACGAGAGTTTACGAGAAAGGAGACACATGGCTAAGGAGAAATATGTACGGGCGAAGCCCCATGTGAACGTGGGCACGATTGGGCACATTGATCATGGCAAGACCACCTTGACGGCCGCCATCACCAAGGTGCTGTCGTTCAAGGGCCTGGCCC
>CADDZL010000101.1 GCA_902812335.1 Chloroflexota bacterium
CGCCGCTGTCGCCCCGCCCATGGCAATCCCCAACCCGGCCCAGGCCAGCATCGGCACGTCGTTGTCCTGGTCGCCGATCGCCATGACTGCTGCCTGGGGCACGCCCAGATAACCCGCCAGCCAGGCCAGCGCCCGCCCTTTGGTCACGCCGGCCGGAACACCTTCGACCAGGATGGCGTGCGAGCGGATGATGTTCAAGCGGTCCGCAAAGTGCGCCCTCAGCTCAGCAATGACGGTTTCTGCCTGGTCAGCGTCGCAGGTGATCACGAACTTGTTCGGCGGTGGCACGATGGCGGCGCGTAAATCGGGCACTTCGGTGATAGGCAGGCCAAACAGCAGCCAGTAGAACTGGTCATCCTGCCGCCGCTGGCGCACCAAGACGCGCCCATCGCGCTGGAAGTGCAGGTCCCAACCCCGCGCCTCGGCCAGCGCAATGACCTGCGGCAGGACATCGGCGGGCAGGGTCTCCGCATGCAGAATCTGGCCGCTGGCCATGTCCTGGATCACCGCCCCCTGATAGCAAATGAGCGGCGCTTCAATTCCCAGGTCGCGGGCATGACGTGCGGCCACGTCGAAGGCGCGCCCGGTCGCCAGCGTCACCGTCACGCCGCGCTCAACCGCCATAGCGACCGCCTGGCGCACGCGCGGGCGGATCACGCCGTCATCGCCGAAGAGTGTGCCGTCCAGGTCGAGTGCCAGCAGCTTAATCGGCATGTGTCACTACCGAGACGATCCGGTCCAGACCGGCGTAGTCGCGGCGGATCGCCACCTGCGCCTGGGGGAAGGCTTGCTGCGCCAGTTGTGCCACCGCTCCGGCCTGATCCGCGCCAACCTCCAGCAAGATCGTGCCGCCGGGCATCAGGTAAGCAGGGGCCTGAGCGAAGAAGCGCCGGAACAGGTCCAGCCCATCACGCCCGCCGTCGAGCGCGATGGCCGGCTCGAACTCGGTGACATTGGGCTCAGCCGCCAGCCTGTCCCACTCGTCGCGGGCAACGTAGGGCAGGTTGGCAACGATCACGTCGGCTGGCTCCGGCAGCGGCGCTAGCAAGTCGCCCTGGAGGAAGGTGATCTGCCCGGCGACACCGTGCCGGGCGGCATTGGCGCGGGCGACCTCTAACGCCGCCGGGGAGAGGTCGGTGGCGTAGAGGGCCTTCACCCCTCTCTCCCTGGGGGGTGGGGGGTGAGGGCCGGACAGACATACTGCCAGCGTGACAGCGATGCAGCCGCTGCCGGTGCCCACATCTACCACGACGGATGAGGGCGATATCACGGACAAGGCCTGTTCGACCAACAACTCGGTTTCAGGGCGGGGAATGAGGACGCGCCGGTCTACCAGGAAGTCGAGGCCATAGAACTCGCGGTGGCCGGTGAGATAGAACAGCGGCTCGCCCTGGGCGCAGCGCTCCACCAGCCGCTCATAGGCCACCTGCTCCGCCGGGGTCAGGATGCGTTCCGGCTGCGCCAGCAGGTGCGCCCGCGATACACCCAGTACATGCCCCAGCAGCACCTCCGCCCCCAGCCGGGGGGCAACGTAGCGCACCCGTTCCGCGCCCCAGGCCAGCATTGCCGCAACCGTGAGAGGTACTGGCTCTCTTACACGTTTATCTTCCTTCAGCATTATCTACAGCGCCAACATCTGCGCAGAAGCCGCACCATGAACGGTACGGTGTTCCTACTCTACGCTTCATGCTCCACAGTCTGTAGCTTCTCCACCTGATCCTGCGTTGCCAGCTCGTCAATGAATTCGTCAATTTCGCCGTTCAAGAAGCTCTCCAGCCGGTAGCTGGTCAGGCCGATGCGGTGGTCGGTGACGCGGTTCTGGGGGAAGTTGTAGGTGCGGATCTTCTCGGCGCGCTCACCCCGCCCCACCTGGGCGCGGCGCGCCGAGTCCATTGCCTCGAACTGCTTCTGCTGCTCCAGCGCAAATAGCCGGGCGCGCAGGATGGAGAGCGCCCGCAGCCGGTTCTGCACCTGCGACCGCTCGTCCTGGCAGGCTACGACGATCCCTGTCGGAATATGGGTGACGCGCACCGCGGTCGAGTTCTTCTGCACATTTTGCCCACCCGCGCCCGATGAGCGGAAATAGTCGAAGCGCAGGTCGTCGGGGTTGATCTTGACCTCGACCTCGTCGGCTTCGGGCAGGACGGCGACGGTGGCAGTGGAGGTGTGGATACGGCCGCTGGCCTCGGTGATGGGGATGCGCTGGACGCGATGGACACCACTCTCGTACTTCAGGCGGGAGTAGGCCCCCCGCCCCTTGATCTCGAAGATGACCTCTTTGAAGCCGCCGATGCCGGTCTCATTGCTGCTCAGCAGTTCTGTGCTCCAGCCGTGATTCTCGGCGTAGCGCGTGTACATACGGTACAGGTCGGCAGCAAACAGCGCGGCTTCCTCCCCCCCTTCGGCAGCGCGGATCTCGACAATGACATCGCGCTCGTCACGCGGGTCTTTGGGCACGAGCAGCTTCTTGAGCTGTTCCTCCAACTCAGCGCGGCGGGCCTCCAGCCGGGCGATCTCCTCCTGAGCCAGTTCGCGCATCTCCTCATTGGTCTCCTCTTCAAGCAGCGTGCGCGTATCGGCCAACTGGCTCTCAATATCCTTGAAGGTCCGATAGGTCTCGACTAACGGCTGGATCTCAGCCCGCTCCTGCGCGTAGGTCTTGATAAGATTATAGTCGCCGGCGGCAGCGGCGTCGGCCATCAGCCGCTCCAATTCGTCATAGCGACGCTCGATATCTGCCAGTTTCTCTAACATATGGCCTTATTATACCATCTTTTCGTGTTGGCTTTCAGTCTGCGGCGATGAAAGACAGAGGGCCGCCCGGTTTCGTACAGCTTATGAGGACAACTGGCCGGTCGCCGCCCGGTCAACCAGCCAGGTCACGTCCCCGTCCGCTGGCCGGACGACCTGGGCCGGGTAACGGTCGGGCCGGTTGTCGCCGCTGAGCACCTGGCGCAGCGCGGCTGCCTTGGCACCCCCTGCAACCAGGAACAGGATGGCGGCGGCCGCGTTCAGGACCGGCGGTGTCAGCGTCAGCCGGCAGGCCTTGAGCTTCTCCACCCACTGCGCCACGACCAGGCGCTCGCGTTCGTGCACTGCCGCTGTCCCCGGAAATAGCGACGCGGTGTGGCCGTCTTCGCCCAGGCCCAGCAGGATCAGGTCAAAGCGCGGCAATTGGCCCGGCCGCAAGCCGAAGGCGGCGCGTAAAACGCTCTCATACTCGCTGGCGGCCACTATGGGGTCGATCTCGCCACGCAGACGATGGATATTTCCAGCCGGGATGGGCACATGCGCCAGCAGCGTCTGGTACGCCAGACGGTAGTTGCTATCGGGGTGGTCGGGCGGGACGCAGCGCTCATCGCCCCAGAAGACGTGGGTCGCTGCCCAGGGGACACGCGCGCGCCAGGGGTTCTGGGCCAGAAGCGCATAGAGAGCGCGCGGCGTCGTGCCGCCGGATAGGGCAACGCTGAAGCGGCCCTGCGCTGCGGTGGCCTCCTCGGCCCTGTGCGCGAAGCGGGCCGCCGCCTCACGGCTCAACGCAGCCAGATCGTCGCAGATGATGACCATTCAGGCTGCATTTCTAATCTGAAGACCTGGCCGAAGCTGGCGGCGACGGCCTGGGCAGCCTCGTCCACCGTTACCGGCCGGCCCAGCAGCCGGTCAAGCGAGGTCACGCCCCGGTCATGAATGCCGCAGGGGACAATGCCCGCGAAATAACTCAGGTCGGTGCACACATTCAGGGCGAAGCCGTGGCTGGAGATACCCTGTGCATTGACCTTGACGCCGATGGCGGCGATCTTCTTACCGTCCACCCACACGCCGGTGTAGCCGGCCACGCGTTCGCCGCGCACACCGAACGCCGTCAGCGCCCGGATCAGGACTTCCTCTAGGTCGCGCAGGTAGCGCACATAATCAGCCTGCGGGATGCGATCGCGCCCAGTGGAGGGTTCCACACCGTGAACGGTGTGGCTGCCCACTGAAATGATGGGATAGCCGACGAGTTGCCCCGGCCCATGATAGGTGATGTCGCCACCCCGGTCTACCCAGTGGACGGTCACACCCCGGGTCTGGCGTTCGGCCTCGCTCATCAGCAGATGTTCGATCTTGCCACTGCGGCCCAGCGTATAAGTATGGGGGTGTTCGAGGAGCAGGAGCACATCCTCGATGCGCCCCTCGGTCCGGGCGGCGACCAGGCGTTTCTGCAATTCCCAGGCCTGGGCGTAATCCACAACCCCCAGGCGTATTACGCTGCAAGCAGGCATACAAATCATGCCAGGTGTGCCCGGAAGAAGGGCCGGTGGCCGCTGTCAGACATCGCGCGCGGCTGCGGGCCGATAGTTGTCATCATCTCCTTCTCCAGCGCATGCCCTGGGGTGTATCTTCGATGATGAGGCCGCGCGCAGCCAGTTCGGCCCGCAGCCGGTCGGATGTGGCCCAATCGCGGGCCTTGCGGGCGGCATCACGCTGTTCGATGAGGGCCCGCTCCTCCTCGGTCAGTTCGATCGGAGCGGCCGCGGGGACTTCGGCCAGCCGCAACCCCAGCACGCGGTCGAAGTCCAGGATGAGGGCCAGCTTGTCCTGTGGCGGCAGGTCCGACTTCTCCACGTCCCATACGACGGTCAGCGCCGTCGGCAGCGCCAGATCATCGTTGATGGCGGCGCGGAAGGCGGCGGCGTAAGCCTCGCGAGCAGCAGGCGGTTCCATACCGTGAGCGGTGTGGCTGCCTACTGCCGACCTCTTCCCCTGTCCCTCCACTGTTGGGGAAGGGGAGAGGTTATCGCCAGCGGCTTGCCGCCATTCGGCCACGCTGCGGCGCAACCGCTCCAGCCGCGCCTGAGCTGCGTGCAGGCTCTCCCAGGTCACGTTCATATGGCCGCGATACTGGTGGCCCAGGCACAGCAGGCGGTAGGCCAGCGGCTCGATGCCCTGCGCGACCAGATCCTTCAGCCGCAGCACATTGCCGGTCGACTTGGCCATCTTGCGCCCCTCGGCCAGCAAGTGCGCGCCGTGCATCCAGACGCGCACGAATGGCAGGCCGGTCGCGCCCTCGCTTTGGGCGATCTCATTCTCGTGGTGGGGGAAGATCAGGTCTTCGCCGCCGGTGTGGATATCGAGCTGGGGTCCCAGGTACTCCATAGACATGGCCGAGCACTCGATGTGCCAGCCGGGGAAGCCCGGCCCCCAAGGGCTGTCCCACACAGCCAACTGCCCCGGCCTGGCACCGCGCCACAGCAGGAAATCGGCCGGGTCGTCTTTGATCTCGTCCACCTCAATGCGGTAGCCCGCGCGCAACTCGTCGAGCGTGTGGCCGGAGAGTTTGCCGTAGTCGGGGAAGGCGCTGACATCGTAGAAAACTGAGCCGCCGCGGGCATAGGCCAGGCCTTTATCAATCAGCTTCTGGATGAGCGCCAGCATCTGCGGGATGTGCTGGGTGGCCTTAGGATAACGATGGGCCGGTTGGATATTGATCGCGGCGATGTCTTCGAGAAACGCCTGGGTGTAATGTTCGGCGATCTCCTGGGGCGACTTACGTTCCTGGCGCGCCGCTGCCAGCACCTTGTCTTCCCCGCTCTCGATGCCCAGCGCATCCTCCTCGGCCAGGTGGCCGACGTCGGTGATGTTAATAATCTGGGTGACCTGGTAGCCGTTATATTCGAGCACACGGCGGATCAGGTCGGACATCAGGTAGGTGCGCAGGTTGCCGATGTGGATGTAGCGGTAGACGGTTGGGCCGCATGAGTACATTCTCACCTGGTCCGGCGTCAGGCTGGTGAAGGCCTCCTTGCGTCTGCCCAGCGAGTTGAAGAACTGGATCTCAGTCAAAGCCTCCTCCTCCATGTTCACTAATCATACATGACGTGCTAAGGCAGGTCAAGGGCATTGTGCTATACTTCTCCTCCATCCCTGCCTGCGAGGAGTGATGCCATGCCGGATATTCTGAGCCTGCTGCGCCGACCGGATAAGATCAGCCTGGGTGGCGGGCGCATGCTGATCTGGGCGCCGGAGTTCCCGCTGTGGGCCGAACGGGCCCTCGGCTTCTGGGACCACGCCTGCTTCCTGGAGCACCGCGTCGAACCGTTGTTCACGGTCACTTTCCTGAATGAGCGGCTGCGGCCTCTGGAGTTCGTCCCCGCCAGCGCCGAATGGACCCCGGCGCGGCGGCTGGATGCGGGCGAACTGGCCGGCGCGGGCATTGACATCGTTCAGGAGCGTAGCCTGACGGCTGATGATGTGCTCATCACCTGCCTCAGCCTCACCAACCGGCGGGCAGAACCGGCCCGGCTGTTCGCCGTCGTCTGGACGGCCCAGGCCACCGGCCCAGAGAGCAGCGGCCCCTGGCTGGGCCAGCCGCGCATTGAGGGTGGGCGCATCGCCTTCACCCGGCGGGCCCAGGGCGGCGTGGATACCGCCGAGGCTCACTACGCCATGGCGATCGGCGCCGATCGGCCGCCGCGCTCGTGGTCCATCAACCTCTCCGACTTTGCCGCCGGCCGCGCCAACTATCCACGCTGGGAGCTGACGCCCTTCTACGAGAAGATGACGCCCGCCGGCTTGCCGCGCGACCACCAGATCCGAGGCGGCCCCTGGGATAGCCGCGCCAACGCGCTTATCTTCTTCGGCCTGGAATACCCGTTGGCGCTCGCGCCAGGCGAGACCGCCACATTCACCACCGGCTGCGCCGTGGCGCCGACCAAGCGCGCGGCCGACCTGGCACTCGACCAGGCCCTCAGCCTGCGCGACCCGTTAACTATAAGCGCGGCCCAGTGGGAGGACTGGTTCGCCGGCGTGCCGCAGTTCGCCTGCTCCGACCCCTACCTGGAGCGGGCCTATTGGTATCGCTGGTTCGGGCTGCGGCTGAACGCAGTGGATACGGGTGGCCGCTTCAATCTGCCCCATCCATGCGTCTACGAAGGCATCAACGCCGGCTGGTTCCGCCATGCCATCAGCTACAGCGCCCACGCCCACATGCGCGAGCTACGCTGGCGTCACGATCCGGCCCTGGCCCAGGGCAGCCTGCTCAACTTTGTCGCCCACCAGCGCCAAGATGGTAGCTTCCCCGGTATTCTGATGACCGGCGCTAAAGCCTCCATCCTGCCGGACTTCCTTTATCATGCTGATTGGGGCGGCGCAGTGCGGGCGCTCTATGCCATTCATCCCGACCCGGCCTTTCTCAACCAGGTCTATGAGCCGCTGGCGCGCTACGCCGCCTATTTCCAGCGCGAGCGCGACCCGGAGGGCTGGGGGTTATATGATGTGCGCAACCAGGCCGAGACCGGCCAGGAGTATAACAGCCGCTATCTGTTCGCCGACCCGCAGGCCGACCGGTGGGGGCAGTTCCGGCTTAAAGGCGTGGATGCGACGGTCTATATATACGAGCTTTTCCGGACGCTGGCCTGGATGGCAAACGAGTTGGGCCGGGCTGACCAGGCCGGGCGCTGGGCGGCTGCAGCGGCAGCGACAAGAGAGGCGGTGCGGGAGCGTATGTGGGACGCGGAAGCGGCCTGGTTCTGCGATGTGCATCCAGCCAGCGGGGCGCGCTCACCTGCCCGCCCCGCCACCGGTTTCTATCCCTTCCTGACCGATCTGGCCGGGCCGGAGCACCTGGCCGCGCTGACGCGCCACCTGCTGAACCCGGCCGCCTTCTGGACGCCCTCCCCCGTGCCCTCGACCGCGCTCAATGACCCCGGAACCGGGCTAAAGTCCGGTACTGGGTTCAGCGCGACCGGCGAGTGGAAGGGCAAGCGCCTGATCTGCCCCTGGAATGGGCGGAGTTGGTTGATGACGAACAGCCATGTCTGCCAGGCACTCGCCCACGCCGCGCAGACGCTCGATCTGGCGCTGCGGCCCCAGGCCGCCGAGCTCATCCGCCGCTGCATCACCATGACCTTCCTGGACGGCGACCCGACCCGCCCGACCTCCTACGAATATTACAATCCGCTGACCGGCCAGCCGCCGGTCTTCCGCGGCACCGACGACTACATGCATTCATGGCTGGCCGACCTGATCCTTCAGTTCGTCGCTGGCCTGCAACCCTCACTCCCAACCCCCTCTGCCAGAGCTCTGGCAGAGGGGGCGAAGGGGGTGAGGGGAGAGCCGGGGCCCATCGTCCTGGACCCATTGCCCTTCGACCTGGACTATTTCACCCTGGAAGATACCCGTGTTGCCGGCCGCCGCCTGGATGTGAGCTGGCGGGCCGGGCGGGGCCTGCGCCTGTTCGCCGATGGCCGCCTGGTCGCCCAAAGTGACCGGCTGGAGCGTCTGGGGTATTGACAGCCCGATTGGATATAGGTATGATTCCAGACCGGAGTATCCATGTTATTACGACGCCAACTTGCTAACAATGTCTCTGAGGCTATCCGGGCTGCCCAGGCCGCCGGTGACCTGCCGGCATTCGATGCGCCGTCTGCTGCCAGTCAGATTGAGCGGCCCCTGAAGAAGAAGGGTGCGCCCCCCACCTGGGGCGACTATGCTACCCCAGCGCCGCTGTCGCTGGCACGGCTGGCCGGGCTGCCGCCCCTCGAGATCGCCGAGCGCCTCGTCAAGCACCTGCCCCCACACCCCGCCATCGGTCAGGTGACTATCTCCGCGCCCGGCTACATCAATTTCACGCTGGATGACCTCTGGCTGGCCCGCCAGGTCGAGACCATCCTGGCAGCGGGTGAGGCGTGGGGGAGCATTGACATCGGCGCCGGCCAGAAGGTCCAGGTCGAACATGGCAGCGCCAACCCCACCGGCCCGTTACACATCGCCTTCGCCCGCAATGTCGTCATCGGCGATACCCTGGCGAATGTGCTTGAGGCGGCCGGCTACGAGGTCCAACGCGAGTACTACGTCAACGACGCCGGCAGCCAGGTGCGCCACTTCGGGGCCAGCCTGTATGCCCGCTATGCCCAGGCCTTGGGCCAGTACGAGCCGTTCCCCGAGCAGGGCTATCAGGGCGTCTATGTCATCGAGATGGGCCACGCCATCGCCAACGAGTACGGCTCGAAGTTTCTGGATATGCCGCGCGAACAGGCCCTGGCCGCGCTGACGCAAATCGGCCTGGAGCACATCCTGGCCGATGCTCGTGAGACGCTGGCACAGCTTCACATTTACTATGATCGCTGGTTCTCTGAGCGCAGCCTGTACGAAAGCGGCTTGTGGGATAAGGTCTTTGCCCGGCTCCAGGAGAGAGGGTTGGTCGTCGAACGCGATGGCGCTATCTGGCTGGCGGCCCAGGAGTTGGGTGAGGACAAAGACGCTGTCCTGGTTCGCTCGCCGCGCGTGGTCCCAGATAGTCGCGACCGGCCTACGTACCTGGCCTCGGACGTGGCTTATTTATGGGATAAGCTGGTCGAACGCGGCTTCGATAAGGCCATTTATGTCTGGGGGGCGGATCATCACGGTGATGTGCCGCGCCTCAAGGCGGCGGCGCGGGCGTTGGGCCTCGACCCGGAGCGCATCGTCATCATCCTCTATCAACTTGTCACACTCAAGCGCGGCGATCAGATCGTGCGCATGTCGAAGCGGACCGGTGAGTTCGTCACGCTGCGCGAAGTAGTGGAGGAGGTCGGCCCGGACGCGATCCGTTTCCTTTTGTTGACCCGCGCCCCCGACAGTCAGATGGACTTCGACCTGGAGCTGGCCGTGCGGCAGTCGGCCGAGAACCCGGTGTACTACGTCCAATACGGCCACGCTCGCATCGCCAGCATCCTGCGCAAAGCGCAGTCCCTGGGCTACTCCGACGCCGGCGGCGACGTCACGCTGCTGACGAACCCGGTGGAACTGACCCTGATCCGCAAGATGCTAGAGTTGCCGGAGTTGATCGAACTGGCCGCCAGCAACCTCGAACCGCACCATCTGACCCATTATGCCCAGACGCTGGCGACGGTGTTCCACGATTTCTACGAGTGCTGCCAGGTTCTGCCCACCGATAGAATCGCGGTCGAACCGGCCCTGACTGCCGCCCGGCTCAAGCTCGTGCGCGCGGCGCAGATCGTCCTGGCGCGCACACTGCATCTCATGGGAATGACTGCACCGGAAGCGATGTAACCACAGTCGTCAGTAACCAGTAATCGGTAGTCAGATACTGGCTACTGGCTATTGACGACTGATGACTGACCCATGCGCCGAACCCTCATCAACCTCACGATTCTCATTGCGGCTCTGGCCCTGTTCCTGGGCTGCGCTACGCTGTTCCCGGCCCGGGTCCCGCTGCCGACCGCCTTACCCGGCGCTATCCCTTCGCCCCAGTTCACGCCCACCGTGGCAGCGGCCACCGGCACGGCTCCCACGCCCAGCCGGAGCCCTGCCTCACCGCCGCTTCCCTCAGCTACCGCGACGCCCATCCTGCCCGCTGTCCGCTGCCCACTGCCCACCGAGGTGTGCATCGGGCCGACCGATGTGCACCTGCATCCCCCGTCGCCAGCGGGGGATGGTGTGGCTCAGGTCTTCAGCGGCGATCAAGTGACCTTTGAGATCAGAGCGCATTGCCCGCTGTCTACGCCTCAATGCCAACTACCGGCCGTGGCGGTCTACCTGGGCGCGGTTCCACATGAGCCGGCCATTGCTCGCGGCCAGTTCGGCGCGGCCGATCTGGGCGGGCAGAGTGAGGCTCTCATCCCCTGGGCCTGGAATACCACCGGCCTGAGCGGAACGCAGACCCTTACCGTTGTCCTTGACCCGGATGCTCCCACGAGTTGTCTGAAGCAGTTCCAGCAAGGACGCGGCGATACGGCGCTGTCCCTGATGGCCCAGGGGTTCGCTCAGCGCCCTGATTGCACCCAGGTGCTGGTGGATGTGCGTCCCGCCGACCAGAGGCCGGCCGACGAGATCGGGGCGCACTGGGCTCAGACCGAGACGGACTGTTGCATTCTCTACTACGTGACCGGTACTGCCAGCGAGCGCGATCTGGCCCGGTTGACGGAGCTGGCGAACGCGAGTATGGCGCAGATCGAGCAGAAGCTGGACGAGCACCCCAAACAGAAGTTCGTGATCACGTTCACCGGGCGCGTGCTGGGGCAGGGCGGCTATGCCGATGGCGAGGCGGTCTTGTCTTATCTCGATCGGGACTATGCTGGGGGCATACTCAAGCAGGTCTTTATGCACGAGGGCACGCATGTCCTGGACCATAACTTTGCCCCGGCCCGGCTGGCCATGCTGGGTGAGGGGCTGGCCGTGTACACCGCCGGCGGCCATTTCCGGCCGGAGCCGCTGCCCCAGCGGGCGGCGGCGCTCCTTGCCCTGGGCCGCATGATTCCTTTGCGCCAGCTCGCCGACAACTTCTACCAATCTCAACATGAGATCGGCTACCTTGAGGCCGCCGCCTTCACCCAATATCTTATTGATACTTATGGCCTGGCCGACTTCAAGAGCTTCTACGGTTCCTTCAAGCCTGACGACCCCAGGCCGCAGTCGCAGCAACTCGATGCTGCTTTGCGCAGCTCGTTCGGCGTGGGCCTGGACGAGATGGAGCAGCGCTGGCTGGCATCACTCAAGGCCCTCGGGCCACAGCCGGACCAGGAGCGTGACTTGCGCGATACCATCGCCTTCTATGACACGGTCCGCCGCTACCAGCAGGACCTGGACCGGACGGCCTACTTCCTCGATGCCTGGCTGCCCGACTTCGGCGAAGCGCGCAAGCGGGGTGTGGTCGCCGATGCTCTGCGCCATCCGACCACGCCGGAGAACATCGCGCTGGAAGCCATGCTCATCGCTGCCGACACCCATTTCGACGCGCGGGAATACGACGCGGGCGAACGCTTGCTGGC
>CADDZL010000102.1 GCA_902812335.1 Chloroflexota bacterium
CCATGCGCCCGACAACGCGCATCCCCTTGCCCCCGCCGCCGGCCGCCGCCTTGATGAGCAGCGGGAAGCCGATGAAGGCCGCCGCCCGTTCAGCGTCCTCATCGCGCAGGTCCTCCTCGGTGCCGGGCACGATGGGTACACCGGCAGCCTGGACCGTCTTGCGGGCGATGACCTTGTCGCCCATGAGGCTGATGGCTGAGGGCGATGGGCCGATGAAGGTGACACCGGCCTCAGCGCAGGCTTCGGCGAAGTCGGCCCGCTCAGCCAGGAAACCGTAGCCGGGATGGATGGCATCGGCCCCACTGCATTTGGCTACATCGAGAATCTTATCAATCCGCAGATAGCTCTCGCGTGCCGGTGCCGGGCCGATGGGATAGGCTTCGTCGGCATAGCGCACATGCAGCGCATTTCGATCAACTTCGGAGAACACCGCGACCGTAGCGATGCCCAATTCGCGGCAGGCCCGGATGACGCGGACGGCGATCTCCCCCCGATTGGCGACCAGGACTTTCTTGAACATCTACGACTTCTTATCCCTCTTCTTCCCCGATTCGGCCTTCAGAGGAGCAAAGACGTGATCCCTGCTCTCATCGCATGCCCCTCAATGGCTCAGGAATCGGTGTCGCTGCCGTTATCTTTCCGCACTGCTCGTCGCTGACTCGCATGAAGTACGGTAATACCTGCAACTTCTTTTTTTCGTATCTGTAGTCACCCAGCCGAATGCGATATAACCCTTCAGCACTAGATAACTTAACGCCTGGCGTGGAAAGGGATCAGACATCAAGTTCTCAATCCGTTTCATGATACGGGGGACAAGTTTCTTGGGTAGGTCCCGCAGGTCTTTCTCTACCGACGGCTTGAAGCTGATATTATAGGAGCCCACCGGCCTCCAACCGCCGTTTCATTTCCTCCAGACTGATGGACTCCCCTTCCCGACGTTCAGCGATCACTGCCAGATCATGCAGGTCTTCCAGAAGCTGTTCATACCGCTCGATTGGAAGAACCACACCTATTCTCTTACCTTCACTGCTAACCAGATATTGCTCAGGTAAGATATTCATTTGAGCCCCTTACCACCCTAGATCATACCATCGTACCCCAACCCCGGTCAACCCCCCATGAAATGCCCCGGTTCAGCGCCGGGGCGGATGGATCAGAGCGGGATATTGCCATGTTTCTTCGGCGGGTTGGTGTCGCGCTTGTTGCGCAGCACCTCCAGCGCGTTAATCAGGCGCGGGCGTGTCTCCTTCGGCTCGATGATGTCGTCAATATAGCCCCATGAGGCCGCCACGTAGGGATTGGCGAACTTCTCACGATACATCGCCACCAGTTCCGCCCGCTTAGCCTCCGGGTCGTCCGCCTCGGCGATCTCTTTGCGGAAGATGATATTGACCGCGCCCTCCGGTCCCATCACGGCGATCTCGGCCGTCGGCCAGGCCAGGTTCAGGTCGCCGCGCACGTGCTTGGAGTTCATCACGTCGTAGGCACCGCCGTAGGCCTTGCGGGTGATAACCGTGATTTTGGGCACGGTGGCCTCGCAATAAGCATACAGCAGCTTGGCCCCGTGGCGGATGATGCCGCCATGCTCCTGGCCCACGCCCGGCAGGAAGCCCGGCACATCCTCAAAGGTGATAATGGGGATATTGAAACAATCGCAGAAGCGCACGAACCGCGCCGCCTTATCCGACGAGTTGATGTCAAGCACGCCTGCCAGCACAGCCGGCTGCTGGGCCACAATGCCGACGCTATATCCACCCAGGCGGGCGAAGCCGACGACGATGTTCTGGGCATAGTGCTCGTGGATCTCGAAGAACTCACCGTCGTCCACAATCAGGCGGATCACTTCCTTCATGTCATAGGGCTTATTGGGATTATCGGGGACAATGCTGTCAAGCCGCTCATCCATACGCAGCGGGTCGTCGCTGGTCTTCATGAAGGGAGGGTCCTCCATGTTATTCGAGGGCAGGTAGCCCAACAGCTTGCGCATCAGATAGAGACAATCGGCCTCATTCTCAGCCGCGACATGCGACACGCCGCTGATGGTGTTGTGCGTCATGGCCCCCCCCAGTTCCTCGAAGGTCACCTCCTCACGGGTCACGGCCTTGACCACGTCTGGGCCGGTGACGAACATATAGCTGGTATTCTTGACCATGAAGATAAAGTCGGTGAGCGCCGGTGAATAGACCGCGCCGCCAGCGCACGGCCCCATGATCGCCGAAATCTGCGGGATGACACCGGAGGCGAGTGTGTTGCGCAGGAAGATGTCAGCGTAGCCGCCCAGCGAGACCACCCCCTCCTGGATGCGCGCCCCGCCGGAGTCGTTCAGGCCAATCACCGGCGCGCCGTTCTTCATCGCCATGTCCATGATCTTGCAGATCTTCTGAGCATGGACCAGCGACAGGCTGCCGCCGAAGACGGTGAAGTCCTGCGAGAAAACATATACCAGCCGTCCATCAATCGTCCCCCAGCCGGTGACGACGCTATCCCCCAGATATTTCTTGTCGGCCATGCCGAACTCGGTCTCGCGATGGGTGACGAACATATCGAGTTCATGGAAGCTGCCCTTATCGAGCAGCAGGTCCAGCCGCTCGCGCGCGGTCAGCTTGCCGCGTTCGTGTTGCTGGCGGATGCGTTCCTCGCCACCACCCAGCCTGGCTTGTTCTTTCAATCGTCGCAGTTGTTCGATCTTGGAGTGATTTGAATCCGCGTTCATCAGCGTCCTATTCTGAAAGCGCGTTTTACGCCCGGCAAGGATAACAACACCCAGGTCACCAGGATCGTTACGCCGGCCCAGGCCAGCGCCACCGGCCAGGTCTGGCGGGCATAGTCCGACCGGGCAAAGATGGCCCGCCCGGCCAGAAGGGTGAGTTCATACAGCGGTACGGCGATGGCTGTCGCCCGCCGCGCCCAGGGGCGCAGCCGCCACAGGCCCACAGCGCAGGGTAGGAAGATCAGCCACCAGAAAGCGCTGACCCCGGCCAGGAGATAGGGCGGGAGCGAAAGCCCCAGACCGGCGAGAAAATCCGCCAGCTCGATGGCTTGAATCGCCCGGCTCAGATTGACCAGGCTCAGCGCCGCCACCCCTCCTCCCAGAATCAGCACGCTCAAAGGCAGCCGTGGCCTGCGCTGTTGTCCGGTGCCCACTGATGTTTACGGCACGAGCACGATCTTGCCGAACTGCGCATCGGCTGCCAGGCGCTCGTGTGCGGCACGGGCCTCAGCCAGAGGCATCACACTGTCCACAGGTGCGCGCAACCTGCCTTCGAACACCAGCCCCATGACCGTATTGAAATCGCTGCGCGGGCCCATGGTGCTGCCGATAATGCTCAGGTGCTTGTGGAAGATATAGCGGATGTCAAGCTCGAACTTCGGGCCGCTGGTGTTGCCGACGACGAGCAGCCGCCCACCCTTGCGCAAGGAGCGGATGCTGCCGAACCACGTCGCCTGACCGACATTGTCTACCACCACATCCACGCCGCGCCGGTCGGTCAGCCGGTAGACCGCCTGGGACCAATCCTCCTGGCTGCGGTCAATCAGCACATCGGCGCCCAGGTCGCGGGCCCGGGCCAGTTTCTCGGCGTTCGAGCCGACGACGAAGACGCGCGCCCCGGCCAGTTTGGCGACCTGGATGCTGGCGCTGTTCACGCCACCGCTCGCACCGACAATCAGCACGCTCTCCCCGGCGCGCACCTGCCCACGCGTGATGAGCGAGTGCCAGGCGGTGACGAAGACCAGCGCAGCGGCGGCCGCTTGCTCGAAGGGGAAGCCGTCGGGCAGCTTGAGGACGTTGCGGGCGGGCACGGCCAGATATTCGGCGTAGGTGCCGCGCACCTGCTCGCCGAGCAAGCGCCATTCCAGGCACAGGTTATCCTCGCCACGCAGGCAGAACTCGCAGTGGCCACAGCTCAGCGTCGGATTGACGACGACGCGGTCGCCTGGCGCAATCCCGGAGACGCGCTCGCCCACGGCGACGACAACCCCGGCGGCGTCAGCGCCGGGGATATGGGGGTAGGTCAGGCGCATGCCCGGCCAGCCCTGGCGCACAAACAGGTCCACCCGATTGACCGAGATGGCCTTGACCTGGATAAGCACATCGTCCGGGCCGGGCTCCGGTGCGGGGAAGTCCTCGTAGCGCAGGACCTCCGGGCCGCCATGCTCGTAGAAGAGGACAGCTTTCACTTGGCCAGCTCCCCCAGAATCTGGCGCGCAATGATCAACCGCTGGATCTCGCTGGTCCCCTCGTAGATCTCGGTGATCTTGGCGTCGCGGAAATAGCGTTCGATGGGCATCTCTTTGCTATAGCCCATACCGGCATGGATCTGGACCGCTTTGGTTGTGACCCACATAGCCGTCTCCGAGGCGTACAGCTTGGCCATCGAGGCTTCGAGGGTATAGCGTTCACCCGTGACTTTGGAGCGCTCCTTGGCCAGCGCGGCATTATAGATGAGCAGGCGCGACGCCTCGATGCGCGTCTTCATATCGGCCAGCATCCATTGCAAGCCCTGGAACTCGCCGATCTTCTGGCCGAAGGCCTCGCGCTCCTGGCAGTACTTCACCGAAGCCTCGTAAGCCGCCTCGGCGATCCCCAGCGCCTGGGCAGCGATGCCGATGCGCCCGGCATCCAGAATGGTCATGGCGATCTTGAAGCCCTCGCCCTCCTCGCCCAGCCGGTTCTCGACCGGGCAGCGGTAGTCCTCATAGACGATCTCACAGGTGGCCGAGGCGCGGATGCCCAGCTTGGGCTCGACTTTGCCCAGGACGAAGCCGGGTTGCCTGGGGTCAATGATGAAAGCGGTGATACCCCGGTGCTTCTTCTCAGGCGCGGTCATGGTAAACAGGATGATGACGTCGGCCACCGGGCCGCTACTAACCCATGACTTGCGCCCGTTGATCACGTAATAGTCGCCGTCGCGCACGGCCCGCGAGCGCATTGTGCCGGCATCGGAGCCGGACATGGGCTCGGTGAGCGAGTAGGCGCCGATGTAGCGGCCGCTGGCGACCGGAGCCAGCCACTGCCGCTTCTGCTCCTCGGTGCCGAACTTGAGCAGGCCGTGACACACCAGCGAGTTATTGACCGACATGATCGTGCCGTGGGCGGCATCGGCCTTGCTGATCTCCTCCAGTGCCAGGACGTAGCACACCGTGTCCAGACCGGCGCCGCCGTACTCTTCGGGGATCTCGATGCCCATGAAGCCGAGTTGGCCCATCTTCATGACCGTCTCGCGGGGGAATTCGCCGGTCTCATCGAAGTGGGCCGCAACGGGGGCGATCTCCTTCTGGGCGAACTTGCGAGCCGCGTCGCGGATCTCGATTTGTTCTGGAGTCAGTTGCAGGTCCATACATACTCCTCAGGAATTGAGCTACCAAGTCATTATAGCATAACCTGCGAGTTTGTAAGAGCCAGGCCCGTCATCGGATAAAATCCGACGGCTCGCATCAAACCCGCCGCGCGGGTTTCTTATGCGTAGCCGCCGACTTCCAGTCGGGCCACTTTGACCGTCTCGCGCATCTGTGATAGCATGGCGACCGGTTCTTCCAAAGTCCATGCCCGCCCTCAACATCCCACCGGCCTCTGACCAGCCGGCACGCACGGTAGGGGCACGGCATGCCGTGCCCCTACAGACACTCGGGGCTATCGCTCTACTCGCCCTGCTCTTCGGCCAGGTGCTCAACGGCAGCCGCGATGCTTCGCCGACGGTAGACGAGCCGGTCCACATCGCCCGTGGCTATGCGCTGTGGCGCACCGGCGACTTCCGCCTCCAGGGCGGGCACCCGCCGCTCATCCACCTGATCAGCGGCACAGCCCTGTTGCTGGAACCGGACCTGCCACCGCCGCAGTCGCTGCCCGGCTGGGACCAGGCCGACCGGCTCACGCTGGCGGCGCAGTTCCTACAGGGGTCAAAAGAACACATTGACCGCATCGTCTGGCTGGCCCGCTACCCGATCGCCTTGCTGGCGCTGCTCTTGGGTGCGGTCGTCTTCCGCTGGGCGCGCGAGTGGCGGGGGCCGGCAGCCGGGCTGCTGGCGTTGGCTTTCCTTGCCTTCGATCCCAACATCGTGGCTCACGCCGGGCTGATGACGACCGACATCGGCGTGAGCCTGTTCTTCTTCGCGGCAACCTACAGCTTCGCCCAGGCGATCCAGCGCCCCACGGTCGCCCGCTTGGCCATGGCCGGCGTCCTATTCGGCCTGGCCCAGGCAGCTAAGCTCTCGGCACTCATCCTGGGACCGGCGTTTGTGCTGATCGCGTTGCTACATGCGGCAAGGTTGTCAACGGGTTCGGGGAACGGATGGAGCGGATTCATCCGTTCGATCCGTCCCAGAAACCTATCCATAACCGTCTCCCCTCTTCTTGTTGCGCTGATCGTGTTTATCGTCGGTGGGCTCACCCTTTGGGCAGTATATGGCTTTCAGTGGGGGCTAACGCCCCCAGCACCTGGCTTAAGCCAGGTGCTAGGGGGTCTATCACTGCCGGCCCCGGCTTACTGGGCCAGCCTGCTGCGGCTGCGCGAGCACGCGGACCTGGGTCACCAGGCCTACCTGATGGGCCAGATTTCGTCGCGGGGCTGGTGGTATTATTTCCCGCTTGCTTTCCTGGTGAAGACACCCCTGCCGACGCTGATCGCGCTGTTGCTGGCGACTGGCTGGTTGCTCAGATCAGCGTTTAGTGGTCAGGGGTCAGGGGTTAGGCGAGCAGCTATGGATGCGGCCTTGCTCATACCACCGCTGGCCTACCTGGCCGCGAGCGTCAAGGGCGATCTGAACATCGGCTACCGTCACGTCCTGCCGGTGCTGCCGTTTGTCTTTGTATTTATCGCGCAACCCCTCGTTGCGCTATCAAGAGCAGTGGATACAAAACGCCGGGCATTGAAATGGCTATTGCCCACGGCCTACAGCCTGCTGCTGTTGTGGCTGGCCATGGAGGCCATCGCTATTCAGCCCTATCCGCTGGCCTACTTTAACGAACTGGCCGGCGGGCCGGCCCAGGGCTATCGCTTCCTGGTGGACTCCAATCTGGATTGGGGGCAGGACCTCAAACGGCTGGCGACGACGCTAAAGGCGCAGGGCATTGAGCGCCCCTGGCTGAGCTACTTCGGCAGCGTTGATCCGGCCATCTACGGCATTCAGTATCAGCGCCTGCCGATGCCGTCACCCTCCCAACCCGCACCCGACTACCATGCCTTCCATCCCGCAGCCGGTATCTACGCCATCAGCGTCAGCAACCTGATGGGTGTCAAGCTGGACGAACCCGACATCTTCGACGTCTTCCGCCGTCGCCAACCCTTGGCCCGCATCGGCTACTCCATCTTCCTCTATCGCGTCGAGGCAGCCCCCCCAGAAGGGGATTGGGTCGGCGCGTGCTATGCACCCGATCGGCCCTACGACGACGATGCCATCCGCCAGGCGTTTGGTCTGCCCAATTTGCGCATCGCCCAGTTCGATTGCCGCAGCGGCTGGCTCTATGCAAACGGTGGCAGGCCGGGCTGGTACCTCATCCCGGTAGATACCGAGGGGCCGACGCTGGCCGGGCGCTTTCTGGATGAAGCGTCCGGAGCCGAGGTCGCCTTCCGTTCGCGCCGCACCGCCACCCACCCGCCCTTCACGCTATATTACTGGCCGGGCGGGACCGGCTTGCCTGCTACGCCGGCCGATCCGCCGGCCAACTTCGAGGGCGCGCTGACCTTCTTGGGCTATCGGCTGGAGCGCGATCAGGTCGCTCCGGGCGAGACGATCCACGTAGAGACCGTCTGGCAGGTGACAGGCACCGGCCTGGGGCCGGTCTCGATCTTCGCCCACCTGATCGCACCTGACGAGCACCTGGCCGGCACAGGCGACGGCCTGGGCGTGCCGCCCGATAGCTGGGCCGTGGGTGATGTACTGGTGCAAACACATGCCCTCACCGTTCCGGCCGACGCTACACCCGGCCTGTACTGGCTCCAGACCGGCGTGTACTCGGTGATTGACGGGCGGCGCTTCTCCATCCGCGAGGGCAGCCCGTTGGGTGCTGACCGGCTGCGGTTCGCCCAGGTGCATATCAAATAGCGGCTGGCTGAAAGCCGATAGCCGAAAGCGGCTGACTGATGTATAATAGCTGTGTGCGTGTGACGGCGTTCCCGGCAAGGATAGAAGCGGTCTCGCTGCGCGGGTGGTCGGCGCACCTGGCCTCCCGATTGGCAGTGGAGGCACGCAAAACTCGCTGGCCGGTGCTGATCCTCATCCTGCACTTCGCCTTCGGCGTCATCTACAGCGCAGTTGTGCCCATCTGGGAAGCCTATGACGAGCCCGGCCACTACACTTACGTCCGTTACCTGGCGGTCCAGCGGGCGCTGCCGCCGGTTGACCAGAAGATCAGCACCTTCCTTGACGAGTCGCACCAGCCACCGCTGTACTACGTTCTAGGCGCGCTGGCGACCTTCTGGATTGACACCTCCGATAACTTCACTCTGGCGCCCAACCCATACGGGCACGATGGCACCGGGTTGCGCGGTTTCAATTTCAACGTCCACACCGATGCGGAGCGCTTTCCCTGGCAGGGCACCGTGGCCGCCATCCACCTCGCCCGCCTGGTGTCCGTCCTGGTGGCCACCGGCACCGTCGGGTTGACCTATCTCATTGGGCGGAAGCTGTTCCCGTCGCGGCCGGAGATCGCCCTGGGCGCGATGGCGGTCAACGCCTTTCTGCCCCAGTTCCTCTTCATCGGGGCCATCGTCAACAACGACAGCCTGATCACCCTCACCTCCGCCGCAGTCCTCCTGGCGAGTCTGGAGTTAATCTATTCCCCTCCGAGGCCGCGCACGCTGGTTGCTGCTGGCCTGGCTCTGGGCCTCAGCCTGCTTACGAAGAACAGCGCCCTGGCTCTGGTGCCGTTCCTGGGGCTGGCCCTGCTGCTGGCTGCCTGGCGGCAGCGGGCGGGGTGCCGCAAGTTAGTAGTGTGGGGGCTGGTGGTATTCGGTGCGGCGGCGCTGCTGGCCGGGCCATGGTATGGCTATAACTGGCTCCGCTATGGCCGCCCCATCATCGACCGGGCCGAGAATAACCCCATCATCCAGACCGTCAGCCCGTTTGGCCAGTCGCTGAGCCAGGTCCTGTCACCGGCCTGGGCCGCAGCCCTAGTGAACAACACCTTCCGTTCCTATTGGGCGGCCTTCGGCTGGGGCAACATTGTCTATCCGGACGGGGTGTATCTGGTGCTGGGGATAGTGTGCCTGGTGGGGTTGGCAGGCACAGTGGCCATGGTGGTGGGCAGGCGACCAGGGACAGGGGGCAGTTCAGGGGGGATAGATTACCGCGTTGGCTTGCTCCTGATCGCGGTGCAGGCCGTCCTGGTGATCGGGCTGGCGCTCTACCGGGCGGTGTATTTCCGCGATCCCTGGTTGGTGCCCGGGCGGTATCTGCTGCCGGCAGTGTCGGGGTTGAGCCTGCTGTTGTTCGTTGGCTGGGCGCGGTGGCTTGGGCCGGGGCGGACGCCGGCGCTGGCAGCGGCTGCGGGAGTGCTGTTAGGTGCCCTGGCACTGGTGACGCCCTGGACGACGATCGCGTCCGCCTACGCTCGCCCACCTATCCTCAGCCCCGCCGAGGCCCAGGTCGCCCACCCGGTGAGCCTGCGCTTCGGCGCCGGGCTCGAATTGCTCGGCTATGACCTCAGCCCGGAACGCATCCACCCGGGCGAAACGCTGTGGGTGACGCTGATGTGGCGGGCGCGAGCACCGATGAGTGAGAACTACACGATTGGCGTGCACCTCCTCGACGGGAACCTGCGCGATTGGGGCCAGATCGATACCTTCCCGGGCCGGGGCAACTACGCCACCAGCCTGTGGCAGCCAGGAGACATCATCCGAGACACCTACCCGATCCGCTTGCGTGCCGATGCCCCGGCCCCGGCGCTGGGCCAGGTGGCTGTCGGTGTCCAGCTCTACCCGCCGGGGAGTGCGCTGCCGGTCACCGACGAACAGGGGCGGAAGGTCACCCCCATCTTCGGCCGCTTCAAGATCGCTGCCACTGCTCTGGCAGCCCCCCCCCCTGCCCCCGTCCAGTATCACCTGGGGCAGAGCCTGGCGCTGATGGGGATTGAGCTACCCACAGCACCGGTACATGCAGGGGAGACCGTCCAGGTGCGCCTGACCTGGTGGGTGCAGGCGGGCGTGGGGGGCGACTACACCGCCTTTCTGCATGCGCTTGATGCCAGCGGGATAGGCTTCCAGGCCGACCGGCCACCACTGGAAGGGGCCTATCCCACGAGTTTGTGGGAGGCGGGCGAGGTCGTGACTGACACCATCGCCCTGACCGTCCCGGCGGGCACACTGCCAGGAGACTATCGTCTGGTGACGGGGCTGTATGATCCTAAGACCGGCGTGCGTCTGCCGGCCTTTGCAGCCAATGGGGAGCGCCAGCCAGATGACGCCATCCCCTTGGGAGCGGTAACGGTTGCGCCTTAGCCGGTATGCGCAGTTAGCCAAATCCCTGGTGCGCACGCGAGGCGTCGAAGCCGCACTCCTCGTTATCACCCTCCTGGGCTTCGGCGTGCGTATCCTGGCGCTGGACAAGCCTAGCCTGTGGTTTGACGAGACATTCAGCGTGTCGCTGGCCGACCGGGCCAACACCTTCCAGCAGTTGGTGGCCGCCCTGATCCACGAGGACATACACCCGTTCCTGTACTACCTGATGCTGCATGGCGCTACGGTGCTGGCCGGGCGCAGCGAGTTCAGCCTGCGCTTCCCATCCGCTCTGCTCGGCGTGCTGCTTATCTCAACGACCTATGCCATCGTCAAGGAGTTGTTCAGTGGCAGCCCCGGCGCCCGCCGGGCCAGTGCCGCCGTCGGCCTGATGGCGGCGGGGCTGGTAGCCTTCTCACCCTTCCTGGTGCGCTACTCACGCGAGGCGCGTGGCTACATGATGAGCGCCGCCCTCATCTCGCTGGCGATCCTGGCACTCTTGCGGGCGGTGCGCCAGGGAGGGCGTTGGTGGCTGGTCTATACCGGTCTGGTGACCCTGTCATGGTACACGCACTACTTCGCTATATTTGCCCTGCCAGCGTTCTTTCTGTATTGCGCCCTGATGGGTTGGGTTATGCTACGCCGCTGGCTGGGCGCGACGGCGCTATCCGCCGTGTTGTTCCTGCCTTGGGTC
Source organism: Chloroflexota bacterium (assembly GCA_902812335.1). GTDB lineage: Bacteria > Chloroflexota > Anaerolineae > DSLN01 > DSLN01 > DSLN01. The sequence goes on from CADDZL010000102.1 coordinate 11,128, forward strand.
GGGCCTATGGCTCTGCAACTCAATCGACTCATCAACGTGCCCGACTTCTTCCCCGGCTACTTCAATCCATTGCAGGTTGGGGAGGCGCTCATCCAGATTCTATATCCGGGGCGGGTGCCGGCAGCGGTAGCTGGAGCCGGCCTGGCCATCATTGCCGCCGGGGGCGGTATTGCCATCCTCGCACGCCGGAGTCGCTTTCGCGCTTTCATCCCTTTCGTGTTCAAGCCCTACCCTGTGATCAGACGCGCTGCGCTCATCTTCCTGGCCTGGATCGTGCCGGTGGCGCTGACCACAATCGCCGTTACCGTCGTACCCAAATTCGCCCAGCGTTATATCATCACGGCCATCGCGCCGCTGCTGATCAGCCTGGCGCTTATTCTTTTCACAGTGCTCTGGCGCTGGTCCCGCCTCGGCCGGGCGCTATATGTGACCGTCACGACCGTCGCTATCCTTCTCTCGCTCGGCCAGACAACAGTGGCGGTGATGCGCGGCGAACTGGCCGAGGGCGATGACCCCCGCTCGCTGGCGCGCTTTCCTAAGACCCAGACCAGGCCGGGCGAC
>CADDZL010000103.1 GCA_902812335.1 Chloroflexota bacterium
ATCCTGGCGATTGCCTTCTGCGGCATTGACTTCGCGGGTCTATCGCGCCTGTTCACGCCATCACGCGGCGACGGCGAAGCCGAGCCGAGCGAAGCCTGGTATCTGATGGGCGCCTGGTTCCTGGCGGCGGGCATGAATGCGATCATGACCTGGTGGGCGGTCTCGCTCGTCGTCCTGCAGCATCCCATCGGCAACGAAATCCTCGACCGTGAGGAGATTCTGCACATCGTGCCGGTATTCGTCGCCGTCCTGGTGTGGTTGACGCGGGTGCTGATCATCGCCGCGCTGACCATCGCGGGCGAACGGGTGCTACGGCCAACGGTCGGTGCTGGGACGCGCAGCAACGGGCGGCGGGCAGGCGGCGGTGCGCATATCATCGGTGGAGAGCGCGAGCCGGCCTATGCCCCGGCCCGGGCGATGCCCTCCGGCCCGCGCCCTGCGCCCAAGCCGGCTTCGGCCGCGTCGCAGGGGATGCGCAGTGGCATGATGGCCGCCGCGATGTATGACGGTGGGCAGGCGCTTGACTAGGCGGACCGCCCGTGCTGCAGCGCTGCATCGTCCGCCTGATGCCCTTATGGGTCCTGATTTTAGGGCCGCTGCTCTTGGGGCCGCTGTCCACGCTGCCCCAAGTGCAGGCCGCCGGTAACGCGCCGGGGCGCGTGGCTGCTCGCGCCCCGGCGGCCGAGCCGGCCCCGGCACTGGCAGGCCTGTTCACGCCGGAGGTGCGCTACTGGGAAGGAGACATTATAGTCTGGGCCGCTGCGGCCGGCCTGGACCCCAACCTGGTGGCGACCGTCATGCAGATCGAGTCATGTGGCGATCCGGACGCGGTCTCCCCGGCCGGTGCGCGTGGCCTGTTCCAGGTGATGCCCGCGCACTTCAAGGCGGGTGAGGCGATGCAGGACCCCGGCACCAATGCGGAGCGCGGGCTGGCCTATCTGGCCCGCGCCCTGAAACTGGCCCAGGGCGACGTGGCCGTGGCACTGGCGGGCTATAACGGCGGCCACAGCCAGATCGCGGCCGATCCCTCGGACTGGCCCAACGAGACGCGGCGCTACGCCCACTGGGGCAGCGGTATCTATCGTGACGCGCAGGCCGGGCTGAGCGAGAGCCCGACCCTGACGGCCTGGCTCGCTGCTGGCGGTGACAGCCTGTGCCGCCAGGCCCACGCTCGCCTGGGCCTGCCTTGAGCTACCACCTTGAGCGGGGCGAAAGGCTTCGGGCTTCGCTCCGCCAGGATGCTTCGCCGTGCTCAGCATGACATGGATTTGACAACCCCCTCTGACCGTAGGACAATAGCCCCACTATGCTCGCCGTGGGCGTGGGGGCAATGGCTCCGGGCGCAGGGGAGTGCCGATGATCGCCAACCGGGCGGGCCTGCTATGGGCCGGCGCCACCCTGGTCGCAGCGATGCTGATTATGGCAGGTATCGTCAGCGCGACGGCCTCTACCCCAGCGCCGCCCCGGCCCCAGCAGGCACCCTCGCAGCCTGTGGCGACGTTCCCCTTGTCCCTGCCCTGGCAGGATGTGGCGGTGTTGCCGCAGCCGCTCACCAAGCTGGGCGCGGCCTCTTACAACGGCTACACGTATGCTTTCGGCGGCACTAGCGGCACCGCCCCTGTCAGCACCACTTACCTCTACGACCCGCTGAACAATGTCTGGTCCACGCGCGCGCCCCTGCCCGGCCCGCTTTACAATCTCGACACCGCGGTGATCAGCGATCACATCTACATCCCCGGCGGCGGCAACAGCCTGGGGTTCGCGGTGGCGGTCCTGCTCATCTACAACCCCGCCGTGGATACGTGGGGCACAGGCGTCGCGCCCCCCAGCCCGGCCGCCGGCTATCGCGCCGTGGCTTTAGACGGCAGGCTCTACCGCATCGGCGGCTGTAACACGAACGCAGCCTGCCAACCCGGCGTGGTCACCCCGACGAATAGCGTGCTCGTCTTCGACCCGATCCTCAACGCGTGGTCGGCGGTGGCCAGCTATCCCAGCCCGGTGGCCTATCCCCACTGCGGCGCTATCGCCGGGAAAGTCTATTGCGCCGGTGGCTGGGATGGAAACGCTGCTCTGACGAAGGGCTACATCTATGATCCGGCCACGAACACCTGGGACGATGGCGGCATGGCCGATCTGCCACAAGCCTGGTACGGCGGCGGCAGCGCCGTCCAGAACGATGCGCTTTTCATTTTCGGTGGCTTCGTGACTCAGACTAACGTCCTGACCGATCAGGCCATTTTCTACTACCAGCCATTGGACGCATGGACATTCTTTGAGAACCTCAACCAGGCGCGCGCCTACCTGGCCGGTGCCGTCAGCGGCAATGTGTACGCCATCGGTGGCACGGGGGCAGCGGGAGTGTCAGATCATGTTGAAATCTATCCCGCCGGCCCGGCTACCCCCACGCCTGTGCCGACCGACACGCCCACGCCGACCGACACGCCCACCATCGCGCCAACACCATCCTGTGTGTTGCTGGTGGATGACGATGACAATGCGCCCGACATGCGCTCGTACTACACGACTACACTGACCACATTGGGGGTGACCTACAGCGTCTTCGACGTGGGCGGTGGCGCGGGCAATGGCCCAAGCGCCGATCAGATGGCTCCTTACCCGATAGTGATCTGGTTCAGCGGTGGTCAGACGTGCGGCACGACCGTGCCCTGCGCCGGGCCCAACGCGACCGACGAGATCAGCTTGACGACTTACCTGAACGGCACCGGCCACCTGTTCCTGGACAGCCAGGACTATCTGTGGGACATGTATGGTGGTAATAACTGCTCGGTGCCGGCCGGAAGCTTCGCACAGACTTACCTGGGCGTAAATACGTGCGTCAGCGACAACAATGAGACGGCTACAGCCATCCTGGGCCAGGCGGGCGACCCCATCGGCACATCCTACCCGAACCTGCCGCTCAGTTCACCGCCGGGTTTTACACCCTACTATGACACCGTCAATCCGGTTACTACCACCGCCCGCACGGCCTTCGTCACCCAGGGCGGTGCAAACTCATCCACAAACATAGATACAATTGATGGTAAGACGGTGTTCTTTACTACCGAGTGGACCTCAGTCAATAGCGCCAACCCGGCCAATGGTCAGGCGCTCTTGGGGACGATCCTCAACTTCCTGGGCGGCTGCGGCGCTGGCCCGATTTCGACGCCCACGCCTACCATCACACTCACACCTACCATCACGCCAACCATCACGCCGACCCCCACCGCCAGCACTACGCCGACCGTGACGCGCACGCCCACGGCGACGCCGGTGCCGCGCTATCTCTACCTGCCGATCGTGCGCTACAATAATCCGACCGGCTGAGGCTATTCTCATATGCAGCGTGTTTCCAGGCCTGTGTGGCTCGTGGTCGGGCTGGTATTGGTTGTCCTGGCCCTGACCCTGCGCACCCTGATCGGCCCGGCTGCGGCCCCAGCCCCACCCGCTACAATCCCATCGCTCCGCCCGACCGCTACCCTGTCCCAAGGGCCCACATCGCCACGACCGACCACGACCCTGGAGGCGACGCAGAGCACCACAGCGCTTCCCTCAGCCACACCGGCGGCCCCAAGCCGGACGGCGACAGCCAACCCCGGCCTGATCCAGCGCCATCCCTATCTCCAGAGCCTGGTCGGAACCTCCCTTGTCATCGCCTGGACGACGACGGGCGACGTGCCGGGTGAGGTGCGCGTCGGAACGAGCATCTTCCCGGCGACGCGCCACCACCTGCCCTCCGGCGGCTGGCAACACGAGGCGAGCATCTCCGGCCTCGCGCCGGGGGCAACCTATAGCTACACTGTGGCCGTCTCCGGCCAACCGGCCTACACTGCCAGCCTGCGCACCGCCCCGACAGCCGGCCCGGTGACCTTTGTCGCCTTTGGCGATGTGGGCTCCGGTACGGCGGGCCAGTTCGCCGTGCGCGACCGGCTGGCGCAGACGCCCTTCGACCTGGCGCTGGTTGCCGGCGACATTGTCTATCAGAGCGGCACCTACGAACAGTTTGAATCGCGCTACTTCGATGTTTACGCAGCGCTGATCGACCATCTCCCCTTCTACACCGCCCCCGGCAACCACGACTATGTCACCGGTCACGCCGCGCCCTACCTGGATCTGTTCGTCCTGCCGCGCCAGGCGCTGCGCCCCCGTGACCAGGAGCGTTACTACAGCTTCGACTACGGCGACGTCCACTTTGTCGCGCTGGACACCGAAGACCCGCTCTATGAGGTCAGCTCCGCGGCCAGCGACGACATGGCCGACTGGCTGGCGGCCGATCTGGCGGGCACGGCCAAACCCTGGAAGGTCGTCTTCTTCCATCGCCCGGCCTATTCCTCCGGGCTGCACGGCTCACAGGCCGACGTACAGGCCAGGCTCGTGCCACTCTTCGAGCAAGGCGGCGTCAACCTGGTGATCGCCGGCCACGATCACGATTACGAGCGCACGGTCCCCATCCGGGGCGGCGCGCCTGCCCCGGCCTCAGCCGGCGGCATCGTCTATCTGGTGACCGGCGGCGGCGGGGCCGGCGTGTATCCTGTCGGGAGGAGCTGGTTCACCGCTTACAGCCGGTCGGTCCACCACTTCACGCGCTTGACCCTCGCCGGCTGCCAGGCGCAGATCGAGGCCGTGGACACCTCCGGGGCGGTCTTCGACAGCACCACACTCAACCGCTGCGTGGGTGTGTCCTGGCACAGGCCCGGCTGGCAGTGAATGGACGTATCAGGGTCAGAGTTCAAACGAGCATCCACCGGTCGGTTACAGAATTGTCCTCACGACTTATTCCCTGACCGACAGGCAATATAAAGACTGATTGCAGTAATCACTGTAGCCTCCTCTTCGCCCTCTCCAGCAGCAGCCGTTTGTTATCTTGTACCACTCACCTTCCCTATGCTACAATCGGGGCAAGGGAGCTATTGAGATATAATTATGCCGATTCGTGTTCTGCCCCCCGATGTAGCCGCGCAGATCGCCGCCGGTGAGGTCGTCGAGCGGCCGGCGTCGGTCGTCAAGGAACTGATCGAGAACGCGCTTGACGCCGGTGCGCGCACGATCTCTGTTGAGGTGGAGGGGGGTGGCCGCCGCCGTATCCGCGTCGCCGACGATGGCACGGGCATCCCCGCTGCCGAGGTCGCGCTGGCCTTCTCCCGCCATGCCACGAGTAAACTGGCTGCTGCCGCCGACCTGCAGCACATCGCCACGCTCGGCTTCCGCGGTGAAGCACTCGCCAGCATCGCCGCCGTCAGCCAGGTCCAGTTGGTGACGCGGGCAGCCGGCGAGACCGCCGGGACGCGGCTGCGGCTGGAGGGCGGGGCCATCCTGGCCCGCGAGGCCATCGGCGCACCTCAAGGGACGGTGGTCACAGTCGAAAATCTCTTCTACAACGTCCCGGCCCGCCTGAAGTTCCTCAAGACCGAAGCGGCCGAACGCGCCCGGATTGACGCGCTCGTCACGCGCTACGCCCTGGCCTATCCCGACCGGCGCTTCCGTCTGACCCACGACGGCCGGCTCTCGTTCCAGTCGAGCGGCGACGGTGATTGCTATGCCGCGCTCGTCGCCGTCCTCGGCCTCGATACCGCTAAACAGATGCTCGCCATTAGCCCGCAACCTGATGAGATGGCACTCAGCGGATCATCTAAAGGGATTAAGGAGATTGAAGTCGGCGGCTATGTGAGCGTGCCGACGCTGAGCCGTTCCAACCGCAGCCAGATCACCCTCTTTATGAACGGGCGCTGGATACAGGACAGCCATCTGAGCTATGCCATTGTCGAGGCCTACCACGGGCTGCTCATGGCCGGGCGCTACCCGGCCGCGGTCGTGTTCATCAGGCTGCCGCCGGAAGAAGTGGACGTGAATGTCCACCCGGCCAAGGCCGAGGTGCGTTTCCGCCGCCCCGACGCCGTCTTCGGCGCGGTCCAAAAGGCGGTGCGCAAGACGCTGTTGGCCCATGTGCCCGTGCCCGAAATACACCCCACACCGACCTGGAGCCCATCCCAGCCGGTCGAGCAGCAGGTTCCTCTCAGTGCGGAGCGCGAGCCAACACCCTGGCTGAAGAGTGAACCTGGCGGCGATGACGCTCCACGCTCGACGCTCGAGACCGCACGCGAATTGCCGCTCTTGCGCGTCGTCGGTCAGGTGGGCGCGGCCTATATCATCGCCGAGGGGCCGGATGGGATGTATCTGATCGATCAGCACGCTGCGCACGAGCGCATTCTCTACGAGCGCTTCATGGCCGAAGCGGCCGGGAAGATGGTGCCGTCGCAGACCTTGTTGGAGCCGGCCCTGGTGGACCTGCCATCAGAAGCAGCGGCGACGCTGGCGGAAGACCTGGAACTCATCTCGCGGCTGGGGTTTGCCGTCGAGCCATTCGGTGGAACGACCTTCCTGGTGCGGGCGGTGCCGGCGCTGATCGCCCGGCTCGACCCGGCCCAGGCGCTCTATAGTGCCGTCACGGATGTGGACCTGGGCGAGCCGCCGCTGGCCGGGACGCGCGAGGTGCAGATCATCGCCCGTGTGTGCAAATCGGCAGCGGTCAAGGCCGGCCAGGTGCTTGCGCCCGCCGAGATGCAGGAGATGGTGCGGCAATTAGAGGCGTGCGCCGCACCGCGCACCTGCCCCCACGGCCGCCCGACGATGGTCCATCTGAGCACAGCCCAACTGGCGCGGCAATTCGGGCGGCTGGGGTAATCGCCCCCTTCCTTCGCTGGCGCTCAGGATGACGTTACTGCCCGGCGCCCGACGCGGCAACCGCCTGACCGGTAGCCCCCCAATCCAGCAGAGACGAGGTATGGGCAAACAGACTTGGAGCCCCGCCGGTATGGAGGAAAATCACCGTCTCATCTCGCCTGATTTCTCCGCGCCGCACCAGGTCCACCAACCCGGCCATGGCCTTGCCCGTATAGACTGGGTCGAGAAACACCCCTTCAGTGCGTGCTAGCAACCGGATGGCTTCGATGGCTTCCACGCTGGGGATGCCATAGCCAGGCCCCAGGTAGCCATCGAGAACGGTGGGCATCTCAGCGGATGGCGGAAGCACCAGCTCCACGACTTGAGCCGCTCCTGCCGCCAGGCTCTGGACCCGCGCCAGACACTCGTCGCGCGGGCGGCTCACGCTGATGCCCCATAGCCGATACGGGACTTGCAGCCAGGTCGCTCCCAGCCACAGCCCTGCCAGCGTCCCACAAGAGCCCACCGCACACACCAGATGATCCACCTGCATCTGCCGGGCAGCACGTTGCGCCTCCAGTTCCAGCACGGCGGCCAGGTAGCCCACACTCCCCAACGGCGAGGCACCGCCCCGCGGGATGACATACGGCCGGCGACCGTGACGACGCAGATCATCCGCCACCTCATCTAGCGCCCGATCCACCGAAGACCGGTCGGCGCTGCCGGTAAAGATGACCTCAGCCCCTAATAGCCGGTCCAGCAGATAGTTCCCCTGCACCTCAGCCGGGGCAGCGCTGTACATCACCAGCACGGCATCAAGCCCCACTTTCCGGGCTGCTGCCGCCGCGAGGCGCACATGGTTGGATTGCGGACCAGCACCCGTCACCAGGACGTCAGCGCCCTGGCTCAGGGCTTCCGCCAACAGGTATTCCAGCTTGCGAACCTTGTTGCCCCCCAGAGCCAGGCCGGTCAGGTCATCCCGCTTGAGCAGAATGCGCGGCCCGCCCAATGCCTGGGTCAGCCGTGGGGCCTCCTCCAGAGGGGTAGGCAGGGTCGCCAGAGGCAGCCGGGGGAGTTCGACCAGCCGCATATCGCCCGCCCTATGCAATGACGTAACTGTGGGTGAGCATCACAGCCGGCCTGAGCATGGCATGTACCGGACAGTACTTGCCCTCGGTCAGATCGATGGCGCGTTCGACCGCCTCGGGCTGTACGCCGGGGCCATGGATCATGTACTCGATGTGAATGGCGGTGAACACACGGGGGTGGTCACTCAGGCGTTCACCCTGAACGCGCACATCGAAGCCTTCGACCGGCTGGCGTTTCTTCTTCAGGATCGCCAGTACGTCCATGGCCGCACACCCGGCCAGCGCAACCAGTAGCATCTCAATCGGCTGCGGCGCGGCGTTCTGTCCGCCATTGGCGACGCTCGCGTCCAGTGGCACTCTATGCCCCGATCCGGTCTGGGCCTCAAAGGACATCCCGTCGTTCCAGTGCAGACGCAGTTCATTGATCATGGCTTTGCTCCCTCATCCCCTGCCAGCAGGGCGCGGCCATCGGCCACGATGGCCCCTTTCGGTCCGACAAACACGGGGTTCAGGTCGAGTTCGATGACCTCCGGCAACTCAACCAGCAGCCAGGCCGCGGCCTGCAACGTGCGGGTGAGCGCTTCCAGGTCAGCAGGCGCGCGCCCGCGTGTGCCAGCCAGCAGGGGATAGCCACGCACTTCGTGGATCATCGCGCGCAGTTCGTCGGCCCCGGCGGGCACCAGCCGATAGGTGACATCGCGCAACGTTTCGACGAACACGCCGCCCAACCCGAACAGCAACAGTGGCCCAAACTCGCGGTCGCGCAGCCCGCCGATGATGACCTCCTGACCCGACACCAGTTCCTGGACGCTCACACCCAGGATACGCGCAGCCGGTTGCGCCGCCCGCACCGTCGCCAGCAACGCTTCGAAGGCCGCGCCAACCTGCTCCGGCGATACGCCGACCCGCACACCGTCCACTTCCGACTTGTGGCTGATGTCCGGCGAGACGATCTTCATGACGCATAGCGGCCCGAGCGTCTCAGCGGCGGCCTGTGCTTCAGCGGGCGTGGTACAGAGCCTTTCCTGAGGGACAGCAGCGCCATAAGCTGCCAGCAGCGCTTTGACTTCGGCTTCAAACAAGAGCGTCCTCCCCTGCGCGCGTGCGGCAGCGATGATCCGTGCGGCCTGCTGGCGCGCGCCAGGTGGGGGCGGTTCTGGGGCTGCGCCGGCTGCACTGCGCGCGCGGCGCGCCTCGGCATAGGCGGCAATCACCGCCGCCGCGCGCGCTGTCCGTTCCGGCCACTCGTACACCGGTATGCCGGCCTCCTGCAGAAGCGCCTGGTTGTCGGCCCCATCGCGACCGGTCACCCAACAAACGTAGGTCGGCCTGGCTATCCCGCGCTCGCGCTGGCAGCGCAGGACAGCGTCACGCACCGCCTCGACGTTCTCACGCATCAGGGCCGAACGTTGCAGCAAGATGGGCATGATCACGTCAACCTCATCATCTTCGTACAGCGCTTCGATGCTGCCGGCGTACATCTCCGGGAAACGCGCCCAGGCTGGCGTCACGTCCACCGGGTTGCGCGGACTCGCATAGGGCGGGATCAACTGCGCAATGCGCGCCTGGGTTTCCGCCCGCAGTTCGGGCACGGTCAGCCCCAGTCTCTCACACAGATCGGCCAGTTCGACACCGGTGCCGCCCGAATTGGTGATGATGCCGACGCGGCAGCCCGGTGGCAACGGCTGGCGGCTCAGCCCTTCAGCGATGTCCAGCATCTCCAGGCCGCTCTCGGCCAGAATCGCACCCGCCTGGCGCACTGCGGTAAGGAATGCGCTGGCATCGCCGGTCAGCGCGGCGGTGTGCGAAGCGGCAGCACGTTGGCCGGCGGCCGAACGCCCGGTCTTGGTGATGACCACCGGCTTCTTCCACGCCACACGCTTCAGGGCCTCATAAAAGGCGTGCCCGTCGCTGACCGACTCCAGAAACAAGCAGAGGACGCGGGTCTCGTCGTCGTGCTCGAAATAGTCCAGGATCTCGTGGTCGGTCAGGTCGGCCTTGTTGCCGTGCGAGAGGACCTTGGCAAAGCGCAGGTGGCGTTCCTGCGCCAGGACGAAGATGGCCATGCCATAAGCGCCGCTCTGAGTGACCAGGGAAATGTCGCCGCCCCTGGGTGGCAGACCCAGGCCCATCGAGGCGTTCAGTCCCAGGTTGCAGTTGTACAAGCCGAAGCAGTTCGGTCCGATCAGGCGCACGCCCCCGGCACGCGCCGCCGCGACCAGCGCCTCCTGTAAAGCGCGCCCTTGCGGCCCGACCTCGGCGAAGCCAGCGCTGAGAACCAGGGCAACACACACACCGACCTGCGCGCAGTCACGCATCGCCTCGACGCAGGCCTCCGGTGGCAGGGCGATCACTGCCAGGTCCACCGGGCCGGGTGCATCCTGCAAGCGGGGGTAGGCGGGGCGGCCCATGATCTCCGCTTCGCCGGGGTTGATCGGGAGCAACGTGCCCGGGTAGCCCTCGGTCAGGTTGCGCATCAGCACCTGACCCAGCTTGCCCGGCTTGGCCGAAGCGCCGATAAGCGCGACACAGCGCGGGTTAAATGCGGCCTGACCCCAATCGTTCATCCACTAAACCTCACCCGATCCCGCCAGTTCTGCCAGGACGCGGTCAACCATAGCGCCACACTGGCCGGTATGCCGCCGGTAGTCGAAGAGCGCTTCGATCTCCTCGGCGGAAAGATGGACGCGGACCGCTGGCTCGTCCAGGACGGCTTCTTTGAGCGGGCGGCCAGCGGCCCGCGCCGCCATAGCGACTTCATAAACCAGCGTGTGCGCGCCCTGCTTGCCCATCTTCGCGGCCAACGCCAGCATCAGAGCCTCCGACAGCACGAAGCCGCCGGTCGCCTCCAGGTTGGCGCGCATCCGGTCGGCATGGACAATCAGGCCTGCTACCAGTGCGCGCAGCAGGGCCAGATGCTTGCCCGCCGCCAGACAGGTCTCGGCCAGGATGGCCCACTCTGCCTTCCAGGAACGGCCATCGCGCTCGTGGTCGTGAACCAGGCTTTCGGCCATGAGTGCCGCATGGTGCCGGATGACGCGCGCCAGCGTCCCCAGATGCTCGGCGAGTTCCGGGTTGCGTTTATGCGGCATGGTGATGCTGCCCACCGTGCCGGTCACGAACCCCTCGCTGACCTCGCCGATCTCAGGCCGCTGCAAGTTGTAGACTTCGTGGCCGATCTTGTCGCCGGTGCCGGTGATCAGCGCCAGCAAGTTGAACCATTCGGCCAGTACGTCGCGCGCCGTCGTCCACGAGATCGCGGCTGGGCGCAGGCCGAGCCGCGCCAGGAAACGCGCTTGCAGTTCCAGGCCGCGGGGCCCGAGCGATGACAGGCTGCCGACCCCACCGGCGAGTTGGCCGATGTCCATCCGCGGTGCAAGCTCGGCCAGCCGCTGGCGGTGCCGCCGTACCTCAGCCGCCCATCCGGCCGCCTTGAAACCGAAGGTGATGGGCAGGCCGGGCTGCCCGTGCGTGCGGCCGACCATGAGTGTATCACGGTGCCCGGCAGCCAGCCGCCGGAGATGAGCCTCTATTTCCGCCAGTTCGCGCTCAACGATCGCGCGTACCTGCCGTAGCACCAGCATCATCCAGGTATCGGTGAGGTCCTGGACCGTCGCGCCGTAGTATACCCACTCACCGGAATCGCCGGGGCAACGGCGCTGGAGTGCACGAATCAGTCCGAGGGTGGAGTGGTTGGTGGCCTCGAAGCCAGTGCGCACCTCTTCGAAAAAGGCGGCGTCGAGTTCGACGGTGCGACATGTCGCCGCTACGTCGCGGGCCGCATCGGCCGGGATCAGGCCGAATTCGGCCTGTGTCTCGGCCAGAACAGCCAGGATTTCGAGCCAGGCCCGCGTGCGCGGCACGTCGTCGAAGAGGGCACGCAGTTCGGCTGTGCCCCACGAGTTCTGGTAAATCAACGAATCAATCAGGTGAACGG
>CADDZL010000104.1 GCA_902812335.1 Chloroflexota bacterium
ATACCTGGACCGATACTGGCTTCCTCATGCGCTCCCCACGGCTGTGGATGGGCTACACTAACAATGCCAGCACCATCTGGGCCGTTGGTGGTACCGATAACCTCATGACCTACGACCCGGTCGAGACGACTGAGCGGTTCAGCGCGAGCCGTGGCTGGACGAACGGGGCATCGCTGGGGACCAACCTGGGCCGGCTGGCTCCGGGCCTGTCCCTGGTCGGTACCACCCTGTACCAGTACGGGGGCGGCACGCAGGACCCGGTCAGTGGCCTCTTTACCATCCAGGGGTCCACCCTACAGTGCGCCAGCAACTGCCCGCGCACGGGTGGGTCCTGGGTGGATACCGGCGCTAACATGATCACCCCGCGCTGGTTCCATGGCTGGGCCACGGGCACGGTGAGTACGAATCTGTTCTACGCTGCCGGTGGTGATGGCGGCAGCGGAGCCCTCAATAGCGGCGAAAGGTTCACCAATCCCTGAGGCCCACCCGCCTGCCGGTTGGATTAGAGCGTAGCGGCGCGGCCCAATCTGTCGCACGTGAGATAAAGGCGCCGGGACTCGTGGGTCCCGGCGCTTTGCTTACTGAGTATTCATTTGTTGTCAGGGCGAGCGCGAAGCGCCTACATTAGGGTCGCCAGCGGGCAGCAACCATATCCTCGTTCCTCGTACCCGGCTGGCGTGAGTCGGTCCAGACCTGGAAGAAGAAGCTGGTCGGGGCGGCATCCAGGCCCTGATAATCGCCGTAATCATTCGGGTCACCGGCCCCGGACTCATCCGACTGGCCGGTGGTCACCTTGGTGTTGGCGCTCCAGGTCACGCCGCCGTCTGTCGAGAAGCTGGAGTACTGATTGGTCTTGTGGTTCAACGGCTGGTCATCGCGCGTATCATAGAAGGACACGCCCACAGTGCCGTTAGGGGCCACGCTGATCGCCGGATGGAACTGGTAGGCATGGACCGTGTCGTCGTTGACCATGGTCTCGCCGGACCAGGTGGCGCCGCCGTCAGTGGAGTAGCGCACGTAGACGTTGGTATCTGCCGTCGTCGGGTCCTTGTCCGTGTAGGTCACGTACAGCCGCCCGGCGAAGGCCGTGCCGGCTGGCGCAACGTCACTGAACGCCATCGGCACAATACCGCGGTCTGGCTGCGGCGGGATGGAGATGAAGAACTGTCCCGTGTTGAGGCGATAGTTGGTGACGACGTGATCGGTGCTCCAGGTCAGGCCACCGTCGGTGGACCGATCCGCCCAGATTTTCCTGCCATTGAAGTCTTCCCACACGGCATACACCGTGCCATCCGAGGCCACAGCCGCGTTGACGCCAATGGTTGAGCTGGTATCGTTGATCTTGGGGGTACGGACCCAGTTGCCGAACCCGTCACGCGAGTAGAGCAGATAGGCAGCGTTATTGGCACCGGCGTCGTCATAGCCGATGTACACGCTGTTGAAGAACGGGCTGCCAGAGCCTGTGTCCACCACTACCATGTCACGGTCGGGGAAGCTCCCGGCATTACTCAGCCTCGTCTTGGTCCAGCTTACCTGCCCCACCTGTCTGTAGGCAATGCGCTGGTCGGAGCACTCGTAGGCGAAGAAGGCATCGCCGGCTGCGTTGAAGTCGAGCCAGGGGTCGTAGCAGAAGGTTGAGCCCAGCCCCAGCCCAGCATCTACCCAGGTGCGGCCGGCGTCAGTTGACTCATAGATGGTCGCGGTGGCAGCCAGATCATTGCTGGCCGCCAAAACGTGGTTCGGGTTCGTCGGGTCTACAGCGATAGTGGTCTCGCTCTGGGCCCCGGCCTTGCGCGTGATATTAACATTTCGACCCACAGTCGTGAATGGCTCACCGGGATTCACGAAAGATAGGGGGTTGCTTGGCCTCACGGGGACCGTTGTGGGTCCCTGGGGCTGCGCCGGGTCAGCGCCAGCGAACCCGAACGTACCCACGGTGAGCGCCAGAAGCGTAAGCACTGCGAGCAAAGACATCTTCTTCACGAGCGACATCCTCCCTCTTTGGGTGTTAAGAATGGGTTGTTGATGGGGGGCAGACTCTTCGCCGATCACAGCACCGCTTCCCAGCGCCTTCCCAGAGTCTGGACGATCTGCATCGTGGCGAAGTCGGAACAGACAGATACTATACTATCCGGTCTGAAAAGTCAAATTTACTCCAAGCTATACAAAAAGGCCCTCTCCTAGGAGAGGGCCTTTTTTGCACACAGCGGCCGGCTTAGGACGTCGTCGGTCTGACGAAGATATGATGGGCGACCGGATTTGCCTGTCCTAACGGCGCGTCTGTGACAATGGTCTGCCCGGCCTTCAGGTCGGCCAGGGTCAGAGTGGCCCCATTGCGGCCCAGGCGGATCACGGCGTTATCGGCCACGGTGATGTCTTTGCTCGTGCCGTCTTTCAACTGGACTGTCAGTATATTGCCATTGATGGCCTGGATCGTGACCGTATGGTTGATGATTGCGCGCCTGAAGAACAGGTTCCTGAGGAACAGGCCCAGGTTCCTGAGCAGGCTCTGCGGCACAGCCGTGATGTGCGCCGCGTAAGATGTGCCGTCAGCCTGCTTCTGGATCAGCCCGGCGATGGTGTCACCGACCTTAAGCCCTGACAGATCAATGTTGGTCACGGTGATGCGATTATACTTGGTGTTACCGTCCACCTTGAGTGTGACCGTCATGCCATTGCGGGTCTCGACGGTGATGCTATCGGTCCCGATCGCCGTGATCTTGCCGAAAGCTGGTATCCCGCCCGGTCCGGGGGTCATTGCTGTAGCCGGCCCGCTGGCAGCCGGGGTGGGGATAGGCGCGGCCAGATGCAGCGCGTTTGCCATTGGCGCGGGCAGTGCGTTCACCAGCGGTGCGTCGGCGCCCGCCGCGCTCGCCTGTCCGATGACGATGCCCAGCCCTCCGGCGACGGCCACCGCCAGGAGCGCACCCACCAGGGCGATCGCGATCTTGGCTTTAGTTGACATATGATTCCACCTCCTCTACTCTGGTTATAGCTTAGTATAGAGGCGGGATGTCAAGCGGTTATGACCGAAGTGTAAAAAGAGTGTAACGCGGCGGCGCTAGAACCACTCTCGCTTGAGGTCTTCCTCGCTCCAACCGTGCCGACCGATGAGGGGGACAAACATGACCGGGGCAATGCGCTCGACACGCCACTTGCTACCGTCGCGGATCAGGCGTTCGAGCATCTGCCCACCGGGCCCGCCGACGGGCATCACCAGCCGGCCGCCGTCGGCCAGTTGCGCCTTGAGCGGCTCAGGCACGTCGGGTGCAGCCGCCGTCACCAGGATGGCATCGAAAGGGGCCTGGTCGGGCAGGCCCTGGCTCCCGTCGCCGACGACGACCTCGGCGTTATGATAGCCGAGTTGGGCCAGGACATGGCCGGCGCGTTCCGCCAGGGCGGCGTGGCGCTCGATGCTGAACACCTGCTTGGCCAGCCGGCTGAGCACGGCGGTCTGATAGCCGGAGCCGGTGCCCACTTCCAGGACCGTCTCGCCGCCGCGCAGGTCGAGCAACTGGGTCATGAGTGCAACGATGTAAGGCTGTGAAATGGTCTGGTCGTAGCCGATGGGGAGGGGGCCATCGTAGTAGGCTTTGCTGCGCAGCTCTTCAGGTACGAACAGATGGCGCGGCACCTCGCTCATCGCCTTGAGCACGAGCGGATCGGTGATATCGCGGGCCACGAGCTGTTCGCGCACCATCCGTTCGCGCAGCATCTTGTAATTGGGGCTCCTCCGCCGCACGGCCCCTCCTTTCGGGCTATCGGGCGCAATTATAGCACGGGAGCCGGACCCAGAGCAATCGTTTCTCTAGCTTGATTGGGCTGCCAGGTACTCGCGTATCATGAGGGCAGCGGCAGCGCCCTCGCCTACGGCTACCGCCGCTTGTTTGGTTGAGGCCTGGCGCACATCGCCGGCTGCGAACACGCCCGGCAGCGTGGTCATGAAGCCGGGGCCGGTGGTGACAAAGCCAAAGCGGTCGCGCTCGACCTCCGGGGGCAGGAAGGCGCTGTTCGGCGACAGGCCGATGAAGACAAAGACACCGTCGGGGTGCCACTCCTCCAGCGCGCCAGTTGCCCGGTCCTCGACAATGACGGCCTCCAGTTGGCTATCCCGCTGGCGGAACTCCTTGACAGCGTGGTTGGTGATCACCTGCATCATCTCGCCCTTCTCCGCCACCTTCTTTTGCAGGATGCGGCTGGCCTTGACCTGCGGCTCGAACTCGACGATGGTGACCTTGCGTGCGAATCTGGTCAGGAACAGCCCTTCCTGAAAGCCACTGTTGCCGCCACCGATCACCAGGACCTCCTTACCCTTATAGAAGGCTCCGTCGCACACGGCACAGAAGTGGACCCGCGACCCGATCAGCTTATCCTCGCCCGGCACGTTCAGCCGGCGGTAACGCGCGCCGCTGGCAATCAACACCGCCTGGGCCGTGTACTCGGTCCCATCTGAGACGGTCACGCAGATATAGCGCCCGTCGCGGCGGAGGCTCTTGACCTCGGTGGCCTGGAGGATCTCGGCGCCGAAGCGGCGGGCTTGAATTCCCAGTCGCCGGGCGAACTCGTCGCCGCTGATGCCTTCATCGAAGCCGGGGAAGTTCTCCATCATCTGGGCGCTGCCGGCCTGGCCGCCCAGCGCCCCCTTCTCGATGACCAGCGTCTCCAGCCCCTCACGGCCAGCGTAGACCGCTGCGGTCAGGCCCGCCGGCCCGGCACCCACGATGATCACATCGTAAAAGGTGCGCTGGGCCCGCGTTTGCAGGCCGAACTTCTCAGCCAACTGGGCATTGGATGGCTCGACCAGGATCGAGCCATCGGGAAAGACAATGGTCGGGACGCTGCGCAGGCCTTTATTGACCTCTTCCACATAGGCCATCGCATCGCTGTCGTGTTCGATATCTACCCAGACGTATTGGATGCGGTGCTCGCCGAAGAACTGCTTGGCGCGCTTGCAGTCCGAGCACCAACTCGTGCCGTAGACGATGATCGTTCCCGCTGATAGGTTATCGCTCATGATAGACTCCTTGCTCCTGTCAAACATCAAGCGTCAAACGTCAGATGACGTTTGACGCTTCTATGATAG
This sequence comes from Chloroflexota bacterium, assembly GCA_902812335.1. Classification (GTDB taxonomy): domain Bacteria; phylum Chloroflexota; class Anaerolineae; order DSLN01; family DSLN01; genus DSLN01. The sequence goes on from CADDZL010000104.1 coordinate 5,084, forward strand.
CACGGACAGACCCCAGAGGGCAGTGGGCTTCATTACATGATTAGAGTCATGAGATGCCCAAACGTTGCAACCCGTGTCCGGGTTGGAACCGGGGCTGGCGCGGGTGAGATGGACTGGTATGCTCAGCGGATCGCAAAAGGGTCAGCCTGAGCCGAAGCCCTTGAGCGAAGCAAAGGGGCAGCGAAGAGTCTCCTGGTTGCGATGCCGAGATGCTGCGCTGCCCCTTCGGCTACGCCAGACATTCGCGTTCAGAGTGACATTCCTCAGGACATGGCTCAGCCTGACAAAAGTGTGATCTGTTGAGGCTCTTTGATGCGAGTGGAGAGGGCCCCTCTCTGTTGGGCTACTTGAAATCGCCGGCGTTGACCTGGACTATCTTCGTTGCGCCCTCCTCCAAGGAGATGCTGTTCAACTCAAGCTGTTTGCCGTCGAGCCTCACCACCACGTCATAGGCTGTGCCCGCGCGCACGATCAATTCGAGCGGATTCTGGCCATAGACCGAGGCGAAGCTGGTGTCGCGCGTGCCGGCCGGGTAGGCCCACGCATTCACGCGAGATGCCGTGCTGAGTTGCCCCGGCGCGTCATATACCTCGACGCGGAGGCGCGCCAGTTTGAGGTCAATGGTCTGCGCGATAGATTGGCCTTCCTTCACCTCGACGGTCGCGATTGCCCCGGCGCGCGCGAGACCGGTGCCGGCATAGTCTCCGATCACATCGTAGCGGCCCGGTGACAGTTGCACCGTCGCCGCATCCATGAACACGCCGGTGACGATGTGGTTCTGGGGCTCGCCGGGCGGCGTCAGGTAGAAAATGAACTGCCTGATGTCCAGCGCTTTGCCTGATGCTTCGGCGAAATTCAGTTTGAGTTCGCCCAAATGCAAGTCAGCCGTTTGTGTCGTCGTCTGCCCGGCTTGAATCTCAAGGCCGTTCAACCATTGGACGTTCGTACCGCCGGAGGGCGGCGCTAAGCCAACGCCGTAGTCAAGGCGAACATCGTAGCGGCCGGCAGGCAGCAGCAAGGTGAGCGGATTGCCGTAGGCGGCTGCGACTTCATGTTGGTGATCCTGGGGGCTAAATGCATGGACGATTAGCCGTGCCGTCGCATCGGCGGGTTTGCCGCCAAAGCCAAGCACCGTCAGTTGAAGCGTACCTGCGCCGAGATTGATTTCGTGCTGCGTTACCTGCGCGGTCTTCACGACGAGACCATACACCGTCTGGCGCACCCCCTGATACTCGGTGAGCAAATCGTAGCGGCCGGCGGGCAAGACGACGAAATTGGGCGCCGCCGCGTACTGTTCCGCGACCGGCGTGTGCAGTGGGTCATCGCTGCGCGTCACTGCCACGTAAACATTGCCGCTGACCGGGTGGTTGGGTGCCAGGAGCGACATCACCTGCAGCCCGCCAAACTGCAAGTCAAGTGCCTGCGTCGTCGTCTTGCCCGCTTCAACGCGGATGCCGTCGAATTCGCGCTGCACCTCGTTCCGCCATACGATCACGTCGTATTCGCCCGCCGGGAGTTTGAAGGAAGGGCCGGCGTCACCGTTCGCCTCGGCAGCGGGTTGCACGCGCGTGCTCTGCGGGTAGACTTGCATCTTTAGACTCCTGGCATCCTTCAGGGGCACATCCGCCCATTGATTGACTTGAACTTGTAACGTGCCGATGTTCGCTGCGTCGAGCAGGCGCGCGGTCGCATAGCGTTCGAGCGGTTCACCGCCTCCTGCCACCTGTGCGGTCACTTTGATCGTATAATCGCCGGGCGGCACCGGCTTGCCGTTCGCATCGGTGCCGTCCCATACTATCGTTTGCGGTCCTTTGGCTTGCTGCGCCCCCTCGAGCAGCGTTTTCACGCCGACGATCCCCACCGTTACCCGGGCGTCGGTGGGCAGGGCATACGAAATGCGCAGCGGTGTCCCCGCCGGTGCGCCGGTTGCGGGTGAAATGTCCAGTTGCGCAATCTGAAGACTCGCCCGCAGCCAGATATTACGTGCGCCGGCCCGCGTCGAAACGAGCGCGAGCGCACTGCCATCACGCGCGTTGGCGGCCTGCATATCGCTCACGCCGGGCTGGCCGCTGCCCGCCAGAATTGCCGCGCCACTGCCGTCGAGACCGATCTGCCACACGGCGTCGAGCTGGTCTGCCGCCGCGGGCGCGGTGTAGAGCAGGGTTGAGGGGTTGAGCCATTCAGGGTCGCGCTCCCGGCCACCCTCGGTCAGTGACCTGAGTTCGCCTGTCGCCAGGTTGTAAAGGTCAATCGTCTCTTGATACAGTTTGAAATCCACTGCCAGCAGCGAACCGCCGGGCTGCCAGCGCACCGCTTTGAACGGGCGTTCCGGGTAATTCGTCAGGGCGTGCGCGCCGCTGCCGTCCGCGTTCACCTGCCACAGGTTGCCATCGCGGACAAAGGCGAGCGTCTTGGCGTCGGGCGACCAGGTTGGACTGGCAAACGTGCCTTCGCCCGCCGTGAGGGCGTGGGCCCCGCTGCCATCGGGCGCGGCTACCCAAATCTGCGGCGCACCGTTCGCGTCCGAGACAAAGGCGATGAGCTTACCATCGGGTGACCACGCCGGGTCGGATTCGTGCGCCGGAGTAGAGGTGAGCGGTCGTGCGCTGTTAGCCTTTTCCTCGTAATCGTCCGCACGCATGACCCAGATTTTCTGTGTGCCGGAGCGGTTCGAGACGAACGCGGCCTGGCTGCCGTCGGGCGAGAGCGTGGGTGCTTCGCCGCCGTTCACCGTCAACTGGCGGAACCCCTCGCCCTGGACCGTCGTGCGATCTGCGGTAAAACTCCAAGTGAAGGGGCTACTCAATTGATTCCCGGCGTAATCACCGATGCCGCTCAAGGTGAGTTCCACCTTCTGCCCGTTGGTGATGAACGGCAGAGTGGGCTTGAGCAGCGAAGGAGTGATCTGCAGGACATTGTGCTCTGCGCTGTATATCACGCCGCTGCCGCTGCCGTAGCGCTGTCCGTTGATTTGCAGTTGCAGCGTCGCCGGATCGAGGCCGCTGCTGTCATCGCGCACGGGTACCTGAATCGAGTCGGGTGAACCGGCGCCATTTGGTGCTGGCTTGGGCTCGCCGATCTGCGGCGGCTGGCGGTCAATCAATAGTGGAAAGTGCGCGCTCGCGCTCCATTGACCGTTGGCGTTCAGCGCGCGCACGTGGAAATGCCATGCGCCATCGGATGCGCCGGCCGGCAGGCTTACGCTGATGGGATTCGACGGGCCGGGCGCGCCCGGCGCAGGCGTTGTGTCCATTTTCTGATCGAGCACGAAGGCGTACGCTCTGGCGCTCGCGGGCGATGTCAGCGTGAAGGTCAGGTCGGTCATGTTCACCGGCGCGAGCGCGGCAAAATTGGTGATGTAATAGGCGCTGCCCACATCACCGTCGTCCACCGGCACATACTGGCGGTGTGCAACCGCTTGCACCTGACCCAGTGCGATCGCGTCAATCTGGAAATTGGCCACATTGGGTAATTTCGCACGTAAGAGCGCGAGCACGTCAACCTGGTAGTGATGCCACTTATCGTCGGTGCTGAGCTTGGGCGCAAAGAGGGTGTAGAAATCGCGGTTCAGCAGAAAATCGCTGCCCATGCGCACCTGCCACCATGTCCCGTGACTGCGGAGGAACAGATCGGGCGCGTACCCAGGCGGGATGCGGTAGTCGAATTGCAGGATCGGATATTTCGCCGCGTCGTACGGCGTGGCGCGCACGCGCACCAGACGCACACCGCCTGCCAGGCGCGTGACCTTGAGCGACGCGCTGCCTTCGGCGAGACCCGCCTCAGCACCCAGGACGCGCGTGATCTGTGTGCCCGCCACGTCCAGCGCTGCCCATTCGCCCGCGTTGGCTTCGAGATCGTTGTAAAAGGCGAAGGGGGCGCGGCTCGACGTGACCTCAGGCGCAGCGAGATTCGCAGCGAAGGCGAGCGGTACGGGAGGCGGGCTGAATGGGTTCGGCGGGCCGAAATTATCCGCGACGAAGGGGGCGACGAGGGCGCGCTTGCCGCCAAATTCACGCGTGGTCACGCGGATGGTCTGCTTTTGCGGATCGACCGTGCCGCCGAGATAGCGCCAACCGCCCGGCGTTCCATCGCCGAGCAGGACACCCAGCTTGTCCGGTGGGCTGCCCGCATCGTAGGGTAATTCGAGCGTGGCGTCCTGGCGGAAGCGTTCATCGGCCGGGAAGATTTCATATACCGTACCCGCCAGTCTCCTGTCGCCCGGCAGCATCTGCCGCCAACTGTCATCGGGGACGATCTGTGCGATCGGGATCAGCGCAAGCAGGGCAAAGCCATTTTGGGTGGCGAGGGGCGGAACGGTGAGCCGCGCTTTGCCATCCGGGCTGGTGATAGTGCCGCCGTTCGGGAAGCTGGCGAGCCGCCCGACGATGACGGGAAAGCTGTCGCTCGCCTGGCGTCCATCCTTGCCCATCACGCGCAGGCGCAACGTGTAAACGCCGGCGAGCCCGGCCTGCTGCCACGGCGTGAATTCGTCCAACCCCACATTCCAGTTGGCGAGATTGCCGGCGCGGATATGCGAAAGCGTGCGGCCGCCGGGCAGGAGCGTGGGCGCGGGCGAGTCAACCAGCGTTTGCCAGTCGGTAGGCGCAAGCCCTGCGCCGTACTCGACCACGTAGTGCTGGAACTGGTTCCCGTACGCTTCGCCAAAGATAGGAACGTCCACACCGCGCACGAGGCTGAACGCGCCGGGCGATGCAATGTCCGCGACGAAGGGGCTGATGGTCAGCGGCGCTTCGGCGACGACCTTGCCGCCGCTGCTCATCTGCACCCGATAGGGTTGGTCCGGCACCAACACACCGCCGTCGTTCCTGGCGTCCCACACGATGACCTGATAAATCGGTGGGCGCGTTTCGTCTTGCAGTAGCGTGCGCACGTGTGCGCCGTTCGCGTCCACGATCTCGACGGTCAGCGGCATGGTCTGGCTCAGGCGAAAGGCGATCTGCGCGCCGGGCTGGGTTACGGGCGGCGTGGCGGCCTCATCGAGCGCCAACTTGTCGGGCGCGGTGTCGGTCAGGCGGCTGCTGGTTGTCGTCGCCCCCCACCATGTCTGCCCGCCGTACGCGCCATAAAGAACGCCGTTGATCGGCTGGCCGACCAGGCCCAGCTTGTCGGCGGGGATGCGCAGGCGCACCCAGTTGCCTTTGTCGGGCAACGCGCCCATTGGATAGAGCGAAGAGGTTCCCGCTTTGCCGCCGGTCTGGACACGGTCCGCGCCCCAGTAGGCGCGGTGCTCGCCGTCGCCGTCGCCGACGTAGAATTGCAAATAGATTTCGGATGGAGGGTTTTGCGGATCGAGATAGACGTACTGGATGATGTCGTCGTCGGCGCTCACCGTGAGCGGTTGGGTAGCGTGGATAAAATAGTGCAACTGAGGCCCGTCGCCGCGCGGCTGGGTGTGGCCGGGAGCGGCGCGAAAGCTGCGCTCACTGTCCCACGTCCAGGTGCCGATGGCGGTCGCGCCCTGGGGCAGCGCGCCGCCGATAAACGTCTCGGCGCGGTCGCGGTATTCGACGTTGGGCGCGGTGCCGGCTGGAGATGGGGCGGTGGAAGTCATGGGCGCGGTAGGCGGAATGAGGAGTCCGCCGGTCACGCGCGTGATCTGGACCGGCGCGGGCTCCACTGCATCCGCGTTCGGGCGCGCATCGGGCGCGACGAAGTAGGGATCAGCGTTGCAGCCGTGACCATCCCCCGGATCAAAAGCGTGCGTGGCAGCCTGGCCAGCGGCTATTGCAAAAGCGTAACCCGTAGCTATTGCCACCGGCTCAGCCGCCGCCCCTCCAATTTCAAGCGCGTGGGCGAATTCTGCACCTTCGTTGGCTGTATGAGCCCAGTGGGCCGCCTCTGCCCAATGCTCGCCTTCGCCACAAGGAGATGCAGGCAGTTCGCTGGCACCGACGCGCCGACCTGCCGCATCCGCAGCCGCCGGGAATGCACTCTGGCGCGAATTGGGCAGGGGCATCGCCAGGCCCCGCACGCGCTGCGCGGGCAGGCTTCGCCCTTGAGGGCTCAGGCCCGAAGGGTTGAGGCCCTGAGGGCTCGTGCCGCGCGTGAGGTTGAGTGTCTTGCCGTTCTGGTCAACGAGCGTGATGGCGTAATTCAGCTCGCCGTCGAGCGTGCCGGTGATGGCGGCGGGCGCTTGTAGCGAATACTGGCTGTCTGCCGTCTTCCAGTCAAAGCGATCCAGGTACTGCATCAGGTGCGCCCCGCTCACACGTTGAAAAAGATGCTGCGCGAGGCTCATCGTGGTCGCACCATCGCCTTTGATATCCACTTGCAGCCACACCTCGCTCTCACCCTTGCCCAGATTGCGCGTGGTGATCGTCTGCGTAGATTCGCCTGTCTTGCCATTGCGGTCGAACGTGCTGTGCGTGACCGATTGCACCAGGTTGTAGGCTACCGGCTGCGTCGCGCCTGAACTGCGGATCGCGGTCGTGCTGGTCTGGCCGTTCCGCGTCAACTTAAGCGAGGTCTGCGATGTGCTGCTCAATGTCACCCCGTCGTTTTCCACCGCGCTGCTCAGATCGAGCGCCAGTGTGG
>CADDZL010000105.1 GCA_902812335.1 Chloroflexota bacterium
TGTGCTGACCGCCCAGGGCACCAGCAGCAGCATGAGCAGCAGCACCAGGATCAACAGCACGATCCAGCGCGTCGTCCGCTCGCCCCTGGCCGCCCTGGCCAGCGCCAGGCCGAACAGCAGGAAGACCCCGGTCAGAACAGCGACAACGGCAAAGTTCAACGTATAGACCTACGGATCACCGCCAATGGATTCGGTCCGTTCAATCTGTTCCCCGAATCCGTTGACAGCTCACCTGCCCTTGAACTGCGGCTGGCGCTTCTCCAGGAAAGCCGTCACGCCCTCGCGCATGTCCTCGGTCTCGGCTAAGTGGGCGAACAGATTCGCCTCATGCCGTAGCGCCTCATCCAGCGGCATCTCCAGCCCCTGGCCAATCGCCTGAAGAGCCGCCGCCACCGCCACCCCCGGCTTGGCGGCCAGCTTGCGCGCCAGGTCTTTGGCCGTCTTGAGCACCTCGCCGGCCGGGACGACCCGGTTAACCAGGTTGAGACGGTAAGCTTCCTGGGCTGTAATCGCATCGCCGGTCAGAATCAACTCAATCGCTTTGGCCCGGCCCACAATGCGGCTCAGGCGCTGCGTGCCGCCCCAACCGGGGATGATACCCAGGTTGATCTCCGGCTGACCCAACCGGACCCGGTCGCCGGCGATGCGCATGTGGCAGGCCATAGCCAGTTCCAGCCCACCGCCCAGACACACGCCGTTGATAGCCGCGATGACGGGTTTATGGGCACGTTCGATGCGGCTGAAAACGGCCTGGCCCGTTAGCGAAAGCTCTCGCACTATGTCACTCTGGCCGGCCACTGCCCGCAACTCGTTGATGTCAGCCCCGGCGACAAAGGCCATCTGGCCTGCGCCGGTGATCACTACCGCCCGCACCTCCGGGTTTTCCAGGACCTCGTCGAGTGCACCTGCCAGGTCGGTCATCGTCGGCCGGTCAAAGGCGTTGACCGGCGGGTGGTCAATTGTCAGAATGGCGACGCGCTCTTCAATGGTCGTCTTGACAAACTGTCGCTCAGCCACGTTTAGCCCCCTTAAGCTGAATACTCATGGAACCCTTTGCCAGCCTTCTTGCCCAGGTGCCCGGCGCGGACTTTGGTGCGCAGCAGGCGGGCCGGGCGGAAGCGTTCGCCGTAGCGGGCACGCAACTCATCCAGCTTGGCGAGGACGGTATCCAGGCCCAGGGTGTCGGCCAGCGCCAGCGGGCCCAAGCGCTCGCCGTGGTAGGTCATCCCCAGGCCAGCAACCACCGCCATATCAATGTCGGGGGCAGTGGCGATATGCTCCTGCAGACACAGCACCGCCTCGTTGATGAGCGGCATGATCAGGCGGTCCACGCTGAACTCGCCGCGCTGCTCCGGCGGCAAGCTGGCGCTGATCTCGGCGATCATCTGCCTGACGGGCTCATCCGTCTGGTCGCCATAGCCATAGAAGCCGGCACCGGCTTTCTCGCCCAGGCGCCCGGCCTGCATGAGGCGGAAGAACAGCGGCGCCGGGGTCATGCGCTCGCCATATTCGCTGTATAGATAGCTGCCCACATCGCTGCACACGTCCAGGCCCAGCATGTCCATCAGCGTGAAGGGGCCCATCGGCATACCGAAGTCCACCATGGCCGCGTCAATCTCGCTGGCCGTAGCCGCGCCCTCACCCAAGCACAGCGTCGCCTCATTCAGATAGGGCATGAGCAGACGGTTGACGAGAAAGCCGGGGCATTCCTGCACTACTACCGGGATCTTGCGCAACGATTCGGTGAACTGGACGACATCATCCACCGTCTCCTGGCTGGTGTCCAGGCCGGGGATGATCTCGACCAGCTTCATCACGTGGGCCGGGTTGAAGAAGTGCATGCCGATGACTTTGTGCGGTCGCCGCGTGGCCGCGCCCAGTTCCGAGATAGACAGGGCCGAGGTGTTGCTGGCGAAGATGGTGCTCTGCGGGCACACCGCCTCCAATTCAGCGAAAACGGCCTTCTTGATGGCCATCTTCTCCGGCACTGCCTCGATGACGATATCCACGTCGCCGAAGCCGTCATAGGTGAGCGTCGGCTCAACCAGCGCGATCTTGCTCTCGGCCTCGCCGCTGCTCATCTTGCCCTTATCCACCCGGCCCTGGTAGATCTTGCGGATGCGTGCCATGCCCCGCTCGAGCATGGCCTGGTCCACGTCCTTGAGCACGACGGGCAGGCCACTGAAGCTGATGACCTGGGCGATCTCCGCGCCCATCGCGCCGGCACCGACGACACCGGCTTTGAAGATGTACATACCTCCTCCTTTCAGAAGGCGTTCAAGCTCTAAACTCGCTCGACGACCAGGGCACTGGCCTGTCCGCCCTCGGCGCACAATGTCGCCAGGCCGTAGCGAGCGCTGCGCCGCTTCATCTCGTGCAGCAGCGTCACGACGATGCGGCAGCCGCTCGACCCGACCGGGTGGCCCAGGGCGATGGCCCCGCCGTTCACATTCACCTTGTTCCAATCCCAGCCCTGGCTCTCCAGGGCCTTACCCACCGAAAGCACCTGCGCGGCGAAGGCCTCGTTTAACTCAATCAGGTCCATGTCACGCAGGCTGAGGCCGGCCTTCTGCAGCGCTTTGGGCGCAGCGTAGGCCGGGGCAATGCCCATACGTTCCGGCTCGACGCCGGCGTAGCCGAACGACACGATTCGGGCCAGCGGCTGATAGCCCAGTTCAGCCGCTTTCGCCGCCGACATCACCAGCACGGCGCTGGCTCCGTCGGAGATACCGCAGGCATTCGCCGGCGTCACCGTGCCGCCTTCCTTGAAGATTGTCGGATATAGCGCGGCCTTCTGGACCGTCAGCCCTGGGTTGATGGTCTCATCCTGCAAGACACGCTCCCGCGCCACCTCCTGCCCGGCGGCTTTCTTGGTCACCTCAACCGGGACGATCTCGGCGGCGAACTTCTCTGTGCGCGTCGCCATAAAGGCTTTGCGGTGTGAGGCGACGGCGTATTCGTCCTGTGCCTGGCGGCTGATGCCGAACTCCTCGGCCAGGTTCTCGGCCGTCCGGCCCATGAGCTGGCCGCAGATGGGATCGGTCAGGGCCTCCCACAGTGCGTCGGTCAACTGGGCGTGGCGCAGCTTGAGCCCCCAACGCGCCCCGCGGATGATATAGGGGATGGTGCTCATAGACTCGACCCCGCCCGCGATGTAGATCTCGCCCTCGTCCAGTTGGATGTGCCGCCAGGCTTCAATGATGGCGTCCATGCCGCTGTTGCAGTTACGGGCGACGGTATAGGCCGGCACCTCTTTGGGGATGCCTGCCATCAACGCGACCACGCGGGCGATGTTGGGCGCATCCGAGGGTTGGGCCACCGAGCCCAGGATGACCTCATCTACCCGCCCCGGGTCGAGCCCGGTCCGATCCAGGAGGCCCTGGATGGCAAACCGGGCCAGTTCTTTCGACGGGATATCGCGAAACACACCGCCGTGGTTGCCCACCGGCGTGCGCACGCCATCTACAATAACTACCTCTTTCATGGTCGGAGTCCTTTCAATACCAGGTCTAAAGCTGCCGCGTAGAGTGAGTCCAGGTCGGCCGCCAGCAGCTCGCGGCGCAGGGGATGGCCGAGCAAGACGAGGACGCCATTCAACGCCGCCCAGGTCGCACCGGCGGCCTGGCGCGCCTCCCCAGGGGCGAAGGCGCCTTCGTCCATCCCCTGCTGGATAGTCCGCACCAGCCAAGTCAGGCCGCGTAGGCTGGTCATGAGGATATGCTGATACAGGTCGGCAGAGACCGATTCCTGGAAATGGCCCCGGTCGAAGGCCATCAGTAGGCGGAAGCTGTGGGGGTTGGCCTGGAAGAAATCCAGATAGGCTTGCGCCAGGCGGCGCAGCCGGGCCTCGGCCGGGAGCGCCTCGCCTGGCGCAAAAGCGGCTTCGAGGGCAGCGACCAGTGCTTCCAGGTCTTCGAGCAGCAGGTGGGCGAGGAGGCTTTCCTTGCTCTCGAAGTACAGGTAGACCGTGCCCTTACTGACCTCGGCGCGGCGGGCGACATCATCCACCTTGACGCGGTGGAAGCCTTTCTCATAGAACACATCGCGGGCGGCGCTGAGGATCGAATCGCGCCGTTCCTCTTTCTCCCGCGCCCGCCGCCGTTCGGTGATCAGGTTGGCCATTGCCCTCCCCTAAATGCTGACCACGCCGTAAACGGTGCGGCCTGACTGCCGGTCAGTTACTGACTATAAGTCATTATAGGGCCAAATTGGTGCGTTGTCAATGGGCAAATGTGAGGTCCCTTCTTCCAGACCGTCGCGTTTTGGATCCCTGAGGGATATCCTCGGACACGCCACAGAGCCATTCAGTCCTTTGCTTTACAGAGAAACCTGCCATATACTACTCAGATAGTATGCAAACTGCTTTCCAACTCGACCACGTCGTCATCCTGGTTAACGACCTTGCCGCTGCCATAGAAGACTATGCCGCCCTTGGCTTCACGGTGACCCCAGGCGGCGAGCATGAACGCCTCCAAACGCACAACGCACTCATCGCCTTCGCCGATGATAGCTACCTGGAGTTGATTGCGTTCAAAGGCCGACCAATCCCCCCGACTCTGAAGAGGCCAAAGCAGGTGAGCGCCCAGCAGGTGAGCGCCGCAAAGCGATCACTCGTCGAGTGCCGCATCCTACCCTGGGGAGATGCTGGCGAGGGACTGGTGGACTTTGCGCTCCTCCCCCCTGCCATTGAACAGGCGATTGACATGGCCCGCCAGCGTGGGCTGACACTGGACGGCCCACTGCCCGGCCACCGGTTGCGACCTGACAGCCGGTTGGTGTCCTGGCAGTTCGGCTTCCCCGATGGCTTCGATCTGCCCTTCCTGTGCGCCGATGTCACGCCGAGGTCGTTGCGCGTGCCTGCCGGCACTGCCCGACACCATGCGAATGGGGCGACCGGCATCATGAACATCGTCGTCGCAGTGGCCGATCTCGATACCAGCCTGACCCGCTATCGTGCGCTGCTCGGCGTTGAGCCACAGCAGGGCCTATCCTTTCCTTTGCCGGAGGCACGAACGGTGGACTTTGCCCTCAGTTCCACCATCATCACGCTGGCTACACCGGCCGGCCGACGTAGCGCGCTAAACGACGAGCTAACTGCGCGCGGCGAGGGACCCTATGCCTTGAGGTTGCGCACCAGCAATGCAACCAGAGCAGGAAAACTCGACCCAACCCGCACCCATGGCGCGCGCCTAGAGCTAAGCGCTCAATCGGATCGATTTTGACCGGGATGCCGTCCGGGTTTATACTAGCGCAAGTTCTTCGCACAACGGCTCAAAGAGTTCTAGGGCAGCCAAAGATGGAGATCGCAGTCAGCACTGGGAGCCTTTCCCTCAACACCTTCGAGGCCATTGAACGGGCTGCAGCGCTCGGCTTCAATGCCATCCAGGTCAATCTGCAACAGGCTGAACTACGCTACGATTGGAATCGCAAGCCGGACCTGGCCTTCTATCAACGCCTGGGGGAAGCCATTCGCGACCGCAATCTGACGGTCGTTTCGGCCCATCACCCCATCCTGAACGGCGCTCAGGCCTTCTCGCAGCGAGCACGGGCCGAACTGCTCCAGGCGGCCATCCGCGCGGCAGCGTCCCTGGGCGCGCCCATGCTTGTCGTCCACCCGGCAGACATCTTCACCAACGCCGAGGACCTGGAGGCCTATTTCCTCGAACACAATGCGCCGCCGGTCATTGCCGGCTTCGATGAAGCCTGGGCCCAGAGCGCCAACCGGAAGCTGCGCCTGGCGGTTGAGAACGTTAACTACTGGCGCGGCACGATAATGACCAACCATGCCGAGCATCTGGCGCGGGTCACCGAAGATCTGGCCGTGTATGCCGTTCTGGACGTCTGGCGCGGCGCGGATAAGCCGAACATTCAGAAGTGGGTGGAGAGGCTGAGCCAGCGCATCCTCCTGCTGCATATGCATGAGGCAGTGGATGGGCGCGAGCACCTGCCCCCTCTGTCGGAGAAGTGGGCTGAGTGGGTGCCCCTGTTGCGGGCCACAGCCGCTCAAGCCTGCGTGATCGAAGCATTTGATCCGGATGGCCTGGGCCGCGCCCGCCAATACCTGGCCTCGTTGTGGGGGATGGCCGACCTGCCCGGCCCCCAGGGAGAACTGGCAGGTTGGAACCTGACAGAGGCAGACCTGGCTTCGTCCGAAAGATGAACCGATTGGATATAGACACCAGCCTGGTGCGGCGGGTGCTCGTCGGTTTCCTGCGCGATGAGATCACCAAGGTCGGCTTTGCGCGGGCCGTCGTCGGGTTGTCGGGCGGGGTGGATTCAGCCGTGGCCTGCACGCTGGCGGCCGAGGCGCTGGGGCCTGAAAATGTTCTGGCGCTGTGTCTGCCTTACAAGACGTCGTCACCGGATAGCCTGGGACACGCCCAGATGGTCATCGCGACTCTGGGCGTGCGCTCAGACACGGTGGACATCACGCCGCTGGTCGAGCCACTGTTCCAGCGCTTCCCCGACATGAATGAGCGGCGGCGGGGCAATGTGATGGCCCGCGCCCGTATGATCGTGCTCTACGACCAGTCGGCAGCCTTCGCTGGCCTGGTGGTGGGAACCAGCAACAAGACTGAGATTCTGTTAGGCTACGGCACGCTCTTCGGCGACCTGGCGTCGGCAGTTAATCCGCTGGGTGACCTGTACAAGACGCAGGTGCGCCAGTTGGCGCGAGCGCTGGGCTTGCCCCGCGTGATCGTGGACAAGCCGCCAACGGCTGACCTGTGGGTCGGGCAAACCGACGAGGCCGAGTTGGGGTTCACCTACGAGCAGGCTGACCAGGTGCTCAATCTGCTTGTGGACCAACGTTACCGGCCGGAGGAGGTGATCGCGCTGGGCTTCGAGCGGACGCTGGTCCAGGCGGTGCAGCAGCGTATGCGCGACAATCACTTCAAGCGCCTGCCCCCCCTCATCGCCAAGCTCAGCACACGGACCGTCGGCCATGATTTCCGCTATCTGCGGGACTGGGGGCACTAACGGCAGCCGGCAGAGGGCCTCGCCTCTACGCCATTCGTCAGCTATGAAGCATGTAGTCAGTGTCAGCCTGGGTAGCTCGGCACGCGACAAGACCGTCGAGGTGGACCTGTTGGGCGAGATGGTGCGCATTGAGCGCATCGGCACCGACGGCGACATCTCCAAGGCCATCCGACTCTTCACCGAGCTGGATGGTCAGGTGGATGCCCTGGGCGTGGGCGGCATGGACCTGTGGCTGATTGTGGGCGAGCGCAGCTACCCGCTGTACGATGCGCTGCGGCTGGTGCAGAATGTCAAGAAGACGCCGGTCGTGGACGGCGGCGGCCTGAAGGAGACGCTGGAACGGCGGGTGATGCAGGTCGTTGAGCCGCAGATCGGCCACACGATTCAGCCCAAACGGGCCCTGCTTGTCGCTGCGGTTGCCCGCTACGGTATGACGCTGTCGTTCGAGCAGGCCGGCTACGATTGCAAATACGGCGACTTCATGTTCAGCCTGGGCATCCCCATCGTCCTGAGCGGCCTGCGCACCCTGCACATCCTGTCGGCGCTGCTCCTGCCGATCTTGGGCCGCCTGCCGATGAAGATGCTCTATCCGACGGGTGAAAGACAGGAAGAGAATGTGCCTAAGTACGAAAAGTGGTATCACTGGGCTCAGGTCATCGGTGGCGACTTCCTGTACATCAAGCATCACCTGCCGCTCGATATGCGGGGCCGGACGATCGTGACCAACACCACCACAACGGAAGATGTCCGGCTGCTGGCCGAGCGCGGCGTGCGCTACCTGGTGACAACGACGCCGGTACTGGAGGGGCGCTCGTTCGGCACGAACGTGATGGAAGCGGCCATCACTGCCATTTCCGGCAAAGGCCGCCGCCTGACCTTCGCCGAACTCGACGAATGGATCGAGCGGCTGGACATGAAGCCGCAGATCCAGGAGCTAGGTTCATGAACGCAATCGTCACTGCCGGCGGAGTACCTGAACCGGACGAACCACTCTATCCCATCACCCAGGGCCAGCCTAAGGCCCTGATCCCCATCGCGGGGCGGCCGATGGTAGCCTATGTGGTAGAGGCATTAGCCAGGTCGGGGCGGATCGAGCCCATCGTCCTGGTAGGCCTGCCGCCGGAGATTGCGCTCACTCTCCCCGCTCCGGTCGTACGTCTGCCGTCGTATGGGGGTATGTTGGAGAACATCGAGGCCGGGCTGGACTGGCTGCGCCGCTCCTATCCCCACGACGACCGCACCGTTCTGTGTAGCTCGGATATCCCCCTGATCACCCCTGAGATCGTCAACGCCCATCTGGACACCTGCCTTGAGACCGACCATGATCTATACTATGCAATCGTCGAGAAGTCGGTGATGGAGGCCCGCTTCCCCGGCTCACGGCGCACTTACGCCCGGATCAAAGACGGCACGTTTACCGGCGGCGACCTCAACATGGTGCGGACGATGGCGACAGAGAAGCGGCGCGATTTGTTACAGAAACTGATCGCGGCGCGCAAGAGCCCGTTGCGCCAGGCCCGGCTCATCGGCTTCTGGCCGCTGGTCAGGTTCATCACGCGGCAGATCACCATCGCCGAGGCCCAGGAGCTGGCGCTGCGCATCCTCGGCCTGCGCGGCCGGGCGATCATCTCCCCCTATGCCGAGTTGGCCATGGACGTGGACAAGCCCTGGCAACTGGAGATCGTGCGACGCGAATTGGAGACGCGGGCGGTCACGGCGTGAGCCGGCTAGAGTGGCTGCTATCACGAGATCAACAGATGTCGGCCCGACTGGCGAGCACCCTGGAGGCCGTCGGCCTGAGGTTGCCGGCGCGGTTGATCGCCCATACGGGCGATAGCCCGCTATGGTTCCTGGGAGGGGTGGTGGCCTTTCTGGCCGGGAGCGGGGATGTGCGGCGCGCCGGGGCGGTGATTCTGGTGCTGGTGCCGCTGTTGGGCGGGCTGGCATTCGGGCTTAAGCAGGCGTTTCGGCGGGCGCGACCGCCGGGAGAGCGGGGCCTGCTATATGTCCGCTTCGATGTGCACGCCTTTCCCTCCAGCCACGCGGTGCGCATGGGCGGGTTGATCACTGCCCTGGCACCGCTGGTCCTGCCCTGGCTGACAGCTCTGCTCATCGTCTGGGCCGTGCTGGTCGCCCTGGCGCGGGTGAGCCTGGGCATTCACTACCTGCTGGACGTAGCCGCCGGGTTGCTGTTGGGGATGGCCTGCGGAGTTGTGATCGGGCAGGTGGTGCTCAGGCTGATCTAGCGCAGACCGGCGAGGTTTGCAAAACCGGCAGGTCTTGTTCGCCTGATACGAGGGCTCATAAGCGTGGGTCGTTGGCATATACGCCCCGGTAGCGTTCGGGCAAGAGCCGCGCCAATTGGAGCATGATTAGGTCGGTGTATGTCTCAAGGTCCTGGCTGCGCAGCCGGTCGTCGGACGGCGGCAGACGGAAGGGCGCGCCGATAACCGTGGTCACAGCCGGGCGGCGCAGACGCAGCAGATCGCGGAAGAAGCGTTCGGTGCCGGTGACGGCGACCGGCAGGATAAGCGCGCCGCTGCGCGCCGCCAGATAAGCCGCGCCAGTCTTGCCCTTCTGCAGCCCCCCGGTCCGGCTGCGCGTGCCCTCCGGTGCCAGGCCCAGTATACCCCCTTGCTGCAACACTTCCGCTGCCTGGCGCAGTGCCAGCCGGTCCACCTCGCCCCGTCGCACCCAGATCGCGCCCATCGAGCTCAACAACGGGCCGAAGAGGGGATGGATGCGCCAGGTGCTCCCCGCCAGCACGCGGCTCTTCACCGGTAGCGCCGCCAGAATGACCACTGGATCGGCCAGGCCGAGGTGGTTGGTGACCACCAAATAAGGACCGGCCTTCGGTACGTTCTCCAGCCCGATGACCTCGTGGCGCGCCACGAGGCGCAGCAACAACCGGACCACCGCCCGGACAAACCAATACCAGGCATCCGCCATTGTCTCTCACCCCGGCCCTCTCCCAATCGGGCTGAAGCCCGGTACTGGGGGAGAGGGAGTTTATCCCCCGGCGCGCCGCCCCTGTACGGCGACGCTGTAGGCGACCGTGCCCGTCCCGCCGAGCGTTGCCCGCACGTCGAAGGGCACGGTCGCGCCCGGCTCCAGCCGGACGTTGAGCGTCTCGGCACGGAAGCCGGTCAGTGCTCCCTGCGCGTCGTAGAGTGTGACCACGACACGAACCTCCTCGACCGCCACCTGCCCCTGGTTTTGCACCCGCCCGGTCACCCGGTACAGTGACCCGGCCGGCCCGCCGTTCTGTTCGACCACGGCCAGGTCGGTGGCGCGATCCCCCAAAGCGGCAACACGCTCGGCACTGGCGAGTGTGGCCTGAAAGCCGGCCAGGCCCGGCGGCCGGGCAGGGAACAGCAGGCCGAAGGGCGAACGTCCTCCCGGCGGGATCAGGTCGAGCGCGCTATACACCAGCCCACCGTCAATTTGCTTGCCGGCCGCGTCGGTCAGGCTGACGAGCACGGCCACGTGGTCCACGAAGTCGGCCGTCGGATTGCGCACCTCGCCCAGGAACCACAGACTGCCGACGGCCGTCTCGCGGAAGCTCAGGCCGGCCAGCGCCAGGGGCAGAGGCGTGGGCGTGGGCAGGATGAGCCTGTCGGGGCCGGCCGGCCCGGCCGGCGTCGGCTGGGGGATGATCAGCTTCTGCCCGATCTGCAACAACTCCGGCGCGATGTTGCCGTTGGCCGCTTGAAGCGCTTCGACGCTCACATCGTAGCGGTGGGCGATGCCGATCAGCGTGTCGCCGGCGCGGACGGTATAGATGATCGGGGTAGCCGTGGGCAGGGGTGTTGCCAGCGGTATCACCAGAGTGGGCAGCGCCACTGCCGTCGCCGTCGGGCGCTGTACGGGCGTCGCCAGGTGCACGGCCTCGATGGCGGCGGTCGCGGTCGGTGTCGGATCAGGTCGGCGCACCACCTGGCCGCAACCGGAGGTGGCGATAGCCAGCAGGCCGATGACCATCAAAGAGCGAAAAGACCTCATGGCCCTTTCAGCACCGCTAGCAGATGCAACTCAACCACCATGCGTGAGGTCTTAGCCGGAACTCAAGCTGTTGAGAAACTCATACAACTCTTCTTTACCTGAGCCCATACATCCTTTGCAATGGATAGGAAGATGTCCTCCAGACCGTTGTAGAAGGAGTGCAACACCGAAGCGATAGCTGTTGTTTCGACCAGATCGGGTGTCTCCTGCTGCGCACGTTCAAACAAGCTATCGATCCTTAGAACATCCCCGGACAGCTAAGTCACTGTCCGATCCATCCCTGACCCTTCCTGTGACTGCCGATCCGAAGAGGCAGATCTCGGAACACCCTCCCTCTTTGAGGATCCTTACAGCCCGGTCAACATCCTCTTGAAGAGCCTCGGAAACTGCGATGTTCCCGGCGTAGCAGCTATTGTAACACGGTCAACCGGAGCGGGCAAAAGGGATAGGCCAGTTT
>CADDZL010000106.1 GCA_902812335.1 Chloroflexota bacterium
TGCCCCGCCTGTGGCCGTAACGGCCCACCGGACGCCGCCTTTTGCCCGTATTGTGGCACAGCGCTGGCGCCGGCACTGGCGGCTGAGCTGTAGAAAGAGGGAAGGAGGCACCTATGCAACGTTCCATCGTGGCGACCGAGCGTGCGCCCAGGGCCATCGGGCCGTATTCACAGGCGGTGTGCGTGGGGGAGTTCGTCTTTGCCGCCGGCCAGGTGGCGCTTGACCCGGCCCAGGGGAAGCTGATCGAAGGGGATATTGCCATGCAGACGCGCCAGGTGCTGACCAACCTGGCGGCCGTGCTCGAAGCGGCGGGCAGCTCGCTGGCTCAGGTGGTCAAAACGACGGTGTTTCTTCAGAACATGGGTGATTTCGCCGACATGAACGCGGTCTACGCCGAGTTCTTCCCGTCGCACCCGCCGGCTCGCTCGACGGTCCAGGTGGCAGCGCTGCCCCTGGGAGCCAGGGTGGAGATCGAGGCGATTGCCGTGCGGGGGTAGGAACGACGCTTATAGTCGCCTACGGGAGGGTCCGGTGCGACACTGAGAGACACAGCTGGAGGCGCAATCAGCGGATTCCTATGGCCCGTAGCAACCGCTCCACCGTCCGGTTCAGGCTGGCCTCGGCCCAGGTGCGAGGCGCTTTGCGCTGCTCGCGGGGCACGCCCTCGCCTTCGCGCTCATAGGGCACGCCGTCGGCCGCAGGCGGCACCGCCCGGCCGACCAGGCCGGCGACGGCCAGGATTGTCGCCAGGTAGGGTGCCATCAGCAGGAACTCGGATGGGATGGGCGTGCCCAGGATTTGCAGCTTGGTCTGGAGCGAGTCGGCGAAACCGAAGATGAGCGATGAGCCAAATGCGCCAAATGGCGTCCATTTGCCGAAGATCATCGCCGCCAAGCCGATGAAACCGCGCCCGGCGGTCATCAGTTCATCGAAGCCACCCACCGAGCCGAGCGTGAAGTAGGCTCCGCCCAGGCCGGCCACCATCCCGCCCAAGATCACGTTGATATAGCGGACCTTAAACACATTGATGCCCAGCGTGTCGGCCGCGCGGGGGTGCTCGCCTACCGCCCGCGTGCGCAGGCCCCAGCGGGTGTAGAAGAGCATCACATGGATGACGACGATCAGCATCAGCGTCATATAGACGATGATCGTATTGGCGAAGAATACCGGCCCGATGATGGGGATGCGCGCCAAAAGCGGGATGGCGATGGGCCGGAAGATATCGGGGTTGTTCAGTTCCTGGTACTCTTGCAGGATGCGCGCGGAGAGAAAGCTGGTTAGCCCAGCCGAGAAGATATTGATCACTGTGCCGCTGATGATCTGGTCCACCTTGTATTTGATGGATAGGACCGCGTGGACGGCGGCCAGGAGCGCCCCAACCAGGATGGCCGCGACCATGCCAACCCACGAGTTGTGGGTGACACTGCCGATGAAAGCGCCGGTGAAAGCCCCGGTCAGCATCATACCCTCAATGGCGATGTTGACCACGCCGGAGCGCTCGCATAACACACCGCTGAGCGCCCCCAGGACAATGGGGACGGCCCGTAGCAGTGAACTCGACAACATGCCGGTCAGGTTGAGCGATTTGCCGCTGGTGGCCCACACCAGGAAGGCCATCACGAACAGGAAGATGACCGCACCCAGGACCAGGTTAGCCTGGCGGAAGCCGCGTGCCAGTTGCCAGCCCCCCAGGAAGGCAGCCATCAGCGCCAGAAGGGTGATGGTCAGGCGCCCCGGCAGCACCAGGTCGGGCAACTGAATCGCTGCGCTCGCCCCACCGGCGGTCAGGTTCAAGCCAAACCTGGCCAGGAGTTGCGGGTCGGTATCCAGAGCAAACAGGAGATAGATCGCCGCGCTCAACGCCAGGAACACCATGCCCATGGCCTTCGGGTGGCCCGGCATCACCGTCTCGCCTCTGGTCAGCGTTGTTGTTGCCATTAGCCTTCCTACTTGCCCCAGCCGCGGGTGAAAACCGCCTCACCGACCTCACGTTCGGCCCGCACGCGGTAAATGGCGCGGATGATGGCCGGCGCGGCGATGAAGATGATGACCAGCGCCTGAATAATCGAAATGATGTCCACAGGGATGCGCGCCGCCGACTGCATCCGCGTCGCGCCATTGCGCAGGGTGCCAAAAAGCAGCGCCGCCAGCACCACCCCGAATGGGTGACTCTTGCCCAGCAGCGCCAGCGCGATGCTATCGAAACCGTAGCCGGAGGAGAAGGCCTGCCCCAGCCAGTGGTCCACCCCCAGCACCTGAACCGTTCCGGCCAGGCCGGCCAGCGCACCGGAGAGCGCCATCGCCAGGACGAAGTTGCGCGTGATGCTGATGCCGGCAGTGCGGGCGGCGTTGGGGTTGGCACCCACGGTGCGGATCTCGAAGCCCAGCGTCGTCTTGAACAGGAACCAGTACACCACGGCTGCCATCGCCAGCGCCAGAAAGAAGCCGGCGTGAAAACGGATCGGGTCAGGGAAGAAGCGCGGCAGGGCGGCGCTTTCCTCGATGAAGGGCGTAACCGGGGCGAAGCCGGGCCGTTTCATCGGGCCGGTGATGAGCCAATCGCTCAGGCGGAAGGCGATGTAGTTCATCATAATGGTGGTGATCACTTCGTGCGCCCCGGTCTTGGCTTTGAGCAAACCGGGGATGGCGGCCCACAACGCCCCGGCAGCGGCCCCGGCCAGCAGCGCCAGCGGCAGATGGATGACTGCCGTGACGCCCTTGAGCGAATAGCCTACCCACACCGAGGCCAGCGCCCCGACGAATAGTTGCCCCTCCGCGCCGATGTTGAATAGGCCGCAGCGGAAGCCGAGCGCCAGCGCCAACCCGGCGAAGATGTAGGGAGTGGCGGCGACCAGGCTCTCGGTGAACGGATAGATAGCCAGGCGGACCGTTTCAGGGTTGCCGGTGCGCAGCGCCTGGGCCAGTATAGCCGGGTCTACGATAGCGCCCTTGAACAGTGCGCCGTAGGCCAGGCTGATCGCCTCCCAGGTGGCCTGCAGCGCCGCGCCGGGCGCACTGAAGAAATTCCGATAGGCCGCCAGGACGGTTACATCTGAGAGAATGATAAAGACGGCCCCCAGCACCAGGGCAGTGAAGATGGATAGGAGCGGCAGGAGAATGGCCTGCCAGGCCCGCCGCCAGAAGGGAGGTAATCGTGGCGCTCCTATTTCAACCGGCCGTGTGCCGGGCTTCGCTTCGACGTGAGCTTCACTCATAATAAGCTATCGGCTTCCCGCCATCAGCCTGGCATTCATCAGCGTTTATCCCTCACGGGATGGCCTCAAGCCACGCGCCGTGCAACTGCTGGCAGTCAGTGTCCTGGTCTGCGTTCCACGCTCTAGGCCGCACGCTCCACGCCTACTTCGGCCCCGGCCATCAGCAGTCCCAGTTGCTCCTTCGTCACCTCGCGCGCGGGCAAGATGGCGACGATCTGGCCCCGGTACATGACCGCGATCCGGTCCGAGAGCGACATGATCTCATCCAGTTCCGGCGACACCAGCAGGACCGCCGTTCCCTCATCGCGCTTGGCCACGATGCGGTTATGGATGTACTCGATTGAGCCCACATCCAGCCCCCGTGTCGGCTGGGAGGCAATGAGCAACTTGATCGGGCGCGAAAACTCGCGGGCGACGATTACCTTCTGCTGGTTGCCACCGGAGAGGGTCGAGGTCAGCGCTTTCACACTGGGCGTGCGCACATCGAACTGCTGTGCCCGCTCGATGGCAGCGGCCAGCACCGCCTCCTTATGCATGACAATGCCGGTGGCGAAGGGGGGCAGGTAATAAGTGTTCAGGACGAGATTATCGGCGACCGGAAAAGAGAGCACCAACCCATCGCGCTGGCGGTCCTCGGGTACATGGGCCACACCCTTCTCCAGGATCGCCCGCGGCGTGGCGTGGGTTACATCCTGGCCCAGAATCTGGACTTGCCCGGCTACAGGCGAACGCAGCCCGGTCAGCGCCTCGACCAGCTCGGTCTGGCCATTGC
Source organism: Chloroflexota bacterium (assembly GCA_902812335.1). Classification (GTDB taxonomy): domain Bacteria; phylum Chloroflexota; class Anaerolineae; order DSLN01; family DSLN01; genus DSLN01. The sequence goes on from CADDZL010000106.1 coordinate 3,988, forward strand.
CCTGCACCCCGGCGACGCCAAGGATCTCGCCGGCCCGCACCTCAAAGGACGCTCCACGTACTGCCAGTTGCCGGCGGTCATCCAGGACGTGCAGGTCCTTCACGGTAAGCACGACCTCGCCCGGCGTCGCCGGTTTTTTCTGCACGGTGAGAATGACCTGGCGCCCGACCATCATGCGCGCCAGCATGGCTTCGTCGGCGGCCTGGGGCGTTGTCGTACCCACGACGCGACCCAGCCGCAGCACGGTAATGCGGTCGGCGATGGCGAGCACTTCGCGGAGCTTGTGGGTGATAAAGATGATGGATTTGCCCTGCGCTGCCAGCGAGCGCATCACCTTGAACAGTTCATCGGCCTCCTGCGGCGTGAGCACAGCCGTCGGCTCATCCAGGATCAAGATGTCGGCGTGGCGGTAGAGCAGCTTGATGATCTCCACGCGCTGCTGCACGCCCACGGGGAGGTCTTTGACGTAGGCGTCCGGGTCCACAGCCAGGCCGTATTGTTGCGAAATGTCGCGGATGCGTTGGGCTGCCGCAGCCCGGTCGAGGAAAATGCCGTTCTTGATGGATTCGACCCCCAGCATGACGTTTTCGGTCACGGTCAGCACCGGGATAAGCATAAAGTGCTGGTGCACCATGCCGATACCCTGGGCGATGGCATCGGTGGGGCTATGAATGCTGACGGGCTGGCCGCGCACGACGATTTCCCCTTCGTCGGGCTGGTACAGGCCATACAGCAGGTTCATCAGCGTGGTCTTGCCCGCACCATTCTCGCCCAGCAAGGCATGGATCTCGCCTTGTTCCAGCGTCAGGTCAATGTGGTCATTGGCCAGTACACCGGGGAAGGCTTTGGTCATGCCGCGCAGTTCCAGGACAGGAGGCATAATCTTATCTGTGGTCACATATCACGCATCACGCATCAGCCATACCATTGATGCGTGATGCGTGATATGTAATAGTTGACCGCTGACAACTGACGGCTATTTCTGCGGCAGCGGCCAGCCGGTCTTGATCTTGCCGGCGATGATATCGGCCTTGATCTGGTCCAACTCCGCCTTGATGTCAGCCGGCACTTTGTCGTCGAAGTTATGGAAGGGGGCAATAGCGACGCCATTGTTCGCCAGCGTCCCTACGTAAGTGCCGCCCTTGAACGTGCCGTCCTTGACAGCTTTGATGGCGTCGAATACGGCCACATCCATGTTCTTCTGGACGCTGGTCAGCGTGATGTCGGTGAATTCGGGCGCGCTCACGGTCCAGTCCGTGTCCACGCCGATGAGCATGGCGTTGCCGCGCTCCTTGATGGCGGCAGCGGTGCCCAGGCCGACCGGCCCGGCCACCGGCATGATCACGTCCGCGCCCTCGTCCATAAGCGACTCGCCCACGCGCCGGCCATCGTCCTTGCTCTCGAAGTTGCCGACGAACGTACCCTCCTGTTTATCGTTGCTCCAGCCTAGAACCTGGACGTTCTTATTATGCTTCTGGTTATAGTACTCGACGCCGGACTGAAAGCCTACCATGAAGATGGTCACCGGCGGGATCTTGATGCCGCCGAAGGTGCCGACCTTGCCGGTCTTGCTCATAGCGGCGGCAACGTAGCCGGCCAGGAAGGCGGCCTGATCGGTGGAGAAGGTCAAGCCCAGGACATTGGGGATCTCCTTGTCTGAGCCGCAGTCTTTACCGGGGACGGCCGTGCCGAAGCAGTCCGGGTACGAGTAGTCCACAATCGCGAAGGGCACATTGGGGTTGGCCTGGGCCCCCTTGGCCGTGGCGACACCCAGCAAGAAGCCAACGGTGATGATGACGTTGCACTTCTTCTGGAGGAACTCGTTGATGTTCTTCTCGTAGTCGGTCTGCTGTTGTGATTCGAGGTATTGGCCATCAATGCCCAGCTTGGCCATGGCGTCCTGTACGCCCTTCCAGGCCGTGGCGTTGAAGCTCTTGTCGTCAATGCCGCCAGTATCGGTGACCTGGCAGGCCAGGAATTTGGCCGCTTGGGTTGGCTGCGGCGCTGTCGTTGGCGCTGTTGTCGGCGGCGCTGTCGTCGGCGGCGCCGTGGTCGGCTGCGGCGCTGTCGTTGGCTTTGGCGGGGTGGTCGGCTGCGGGGCCGCGGTTGGCGCTGCCGCCGGGCCGCAGGCGGCCAGCAGCATGGACAGCACCACCACCACACTCATGAAAGTCAGGGTCCACTTGCGCATAGTCGGTTCTCCTCCTTGAGTTGCTGAAACCCTAAACTTAGGCCAAACGGCTGAGTCGCGGATTGAGTGCTGAATCACCTCCTCTCAACATAAACTTGGATGATCTTTCTGTGCAATTTGGAGCAGATTATAGGCGGATTCGAGGCAGGAGGCAAGTTGCCTCATCCCTCCTCGCTGCCTTCCTCCAAGTCGAAGGTGGGAGTAGAGGGCAGCACCTCTCTGGGGGTGCTGCCGCTCTGGGCCGGGCCGATGACACCTTTGGCTTCGAGCAGGTCAATCAGCCGGGCGGCACGGGTGTAGCCGATGCGCAGCCGCCGCTGCAGCAACGACACCGAGGCCCGGTTCGCCTCGCGCACGATGCGGACCGCTTCCTCCAGCAGTTCGTCCTCCGGCCCATCTGCCCCATTTCCGGCCAGTTCATCCCATACGCCTGCCCCTCCTGCACCTTCCGTCGCTTCCAAGAGCGCTGGCTGCGTCCCCGGCCCGACGGCTTCAGGCGGCGCGCTACGGGTCGGCGCCGGCGTGCCCTGCCAGAAGCGCACCAGGCGGGTGATCTCCTTGTCGGAGACGAAGCAGCCCTGCAGCCGCACCGGCTGCCCCGCCTCCGGCGACACGAACAGCATATCGCCGCGCCCCAACAGTCGCTCGGCACCGACCGTGTCCAGGATGACCCGTGAATCCACCGATGAGGCCACAGCGAAGGCGATGCGGGCAGGGAAGTTAGCCTTGATCAGCCCGGTCACCACGTCTACTGAGGGGCGTTGGGTGGCGATGATCAGGTGGATACCGGTGGCGCGGGACATCTGCGCCAGGCGGCAGATGGTGCGCTCGGTCTCCTCCGGCGACAGCATCATCAGGTCGGCCAACTCATCAATGATCAGGACAAGATAGGGCAGCTTCTCGCCACCAGCGGCGGCCACCAGCCGGTTGTAGCCCTCGATGTCACGTGCACCGACCGCCGCAAACTTGTGATAGCGCGCATCCATCTCGCGTGTGACCCATTGCAGCGCCCCGGCCACGCGCTCCAGGTCCACCACTACCGGCCCCACCAGATGGGGGATGCCATTGTAGTGAGTCAATTCCACCCGCTTAGGGTCGATCAAGATCAGCTTGAGGTCCTGGGGGGAGTTGTGGAGCAGCAGGCAGGTGATAATGCTGTTGACGCAGACCGATTTGCCTGACCCGGTGGTGCCAGCGATGAGCAGATGGGGCATGCGGCCCAGGTCGGCCGCCACCGGCTGACCCGCTACGTCCTGCCCCAGCGCAATCCGCAGCGGCGAACGGATGGACTGGAACTGGGGCGAGGCGATCAGGCGGCGCAGGCTGACCAGGCTGACCTCGGCGTTGGGCACCTCGATGCCGACGTACTCCTGGCCGGGCACCGGCGCAACCACGCGGATCGAGGTGGCGGCCAGCGCCAGGGCCAGGTCGTCGGCCAGCGCAGCGATCTTGGCGACTTTGACCTTCGTCCGCTTGCCGCTGGCGGTCTCGTAGAAGCCGGGGACGACCTTAAACTGGGTGACGACCGGGCCGCTATTGAAGCCGGGAACGTCCACCGGCACGCCGAAAGCTTCTAAGGTCTCTTCGATCATCTGCGCCCGGTGCCAGAGATAATCCGTGTCCACACTGCCGTCGGGCATGGCATCGAGGATATCGTCAATAGCAGGCAGAGCGGCGCTGCTGGCGGCCTGCGCTTGGGCGCCCGCCATGAGTTGCTGGCGCCGCGAGAGCGGCGGGCTTTCTTGCCCGCCCGGTTGCTCATGCCTCGGCGCTGCCGTGGCTGGTATCGCTCTGCTCCGCCTGGCCTGCCATGCTTGCAGGGCCATACGCCCCAGCCGATAGGTACCGCGCCCAACCACTATCGGCGAAATGCGCAGAAGCAAGGCCAGGCCGACCAGCCACCAGGCGAGCAGGATCAGGGCGCTGGCGGGCTGGCCCAGGTCGGCCAGGGGGTTGTAAAGGGCAGCGCCCAGGCTGCCACCGCTGCCGCCGGTCGCGGCGAAGGTGGTCAGCGCTGCCAGATAGACCAGGATGAGGCCGATAGGGCGCTCCGGGCGGACACGGGGCAGGTGGTCGCCGAAGTGGCGCAGCAGTAGCCACAGCCCGGCTGCGCCCAGGCCGAGCGGGGCCGCATAGGCACCCCAGCCCAGGGCGTGATCAAACAGGTCAAGCAGCGGGCGGGTGAGTGCGCCACGCTGGGGCGACAGGTAGCTCAGGCCGGCGACAAGCGCCAGAGCCAGCAGCGCCAGGCCAAGCAGGTCAAGTTGCCGGTCGAGTGACAGGCCCGGCAGGAGCCCGGAACGACTTCGCTGCCTGGCTTTGTCTTTGCTCTTGGCAGGCGGAGAGCGGCGCGTCGTGGTCATCTTTGAGGCGATTATAGCACAGTTCGATCTTTTCACCCGCCTTGTGTTGTGTTACAATCTTAAGATATGTATGACCATGCCCTGGCCTGCCTGGATACGGTGGAACTGTTCAGCGGGCTATCGCAGGAGGAACTGGCCGATGTGGCTGCACTGGCCGAGCCGGTGCATTGCCCGGCCGGTGAGGTCTTGTGTCGCCAGGGCGAGGTGAATGCCACCTGGTATGCCGTCGCCGCCGGCCAGGTGCGATTGCGCCGGCTGGACGGGGAGGGCGTGGAGCATGTGACCGGTCTGCTGGAGCCCGGCGGCAGCTTCGGTGAGGCAGCGCTGCTGCTGGGCGAGCCTCAGCCTGATACCGCCGAGGCGGTGGTAGATAGTGACCTGGTGCTCATCCCCAAAGTCCGTTTCGACGGCTTGCTGCTGCGCCGACCGCGCATGGTCAGCCGCCTGATGCTGACACCGGAAGTGCGCCGCCGCCTGAAAGCGCCACGCTTTGCCTGGCAGGGACAGGGTGAGATCACCGTTTACGTCACCCGTCGCCATGTCTGGCCGCTGCTACAGGCACTGCTCGGTGTGCTCGTTGTGCTGCTCGCCCTGGTGCCGGTCGTCGCCTGGGCCTGGGCGCAGCATCTACAACCCTGGCTGGTGACGATCGGGGCGCAGGCGGTCGTGACCTCGCTGGCGGTCTGGGTCTTCATTGATTGGATCAATGATACGTATATCGTGACCAACCGGCGTGTCGCCTGCGAGGAACGCCTGCTGCTCGTGTTCGAGACACGGGTCGAAGCCCCTCTGCGCTCGATCCAGAACATCGAGGTGCGTCACAAGGGGCTGCTGGCTCGCCTGCTCGACTTCGGCGACGTGATCGCTGCGACCGCCGGGACAACCGGCCAGGTCGTCTTTCGCCAGGTGCCCCACCCGGAAGCCGCCGCCCGCGCTATCTGGGCCGAGGTCGAGCGCGACCGCGCCCTGGTCCGCCTCGAGACCCGCGAGGTCATCCGGGCTGCGATGCGCCAGCGACTCAGCCTGACCCGGTCGGAGCCGGAGGCCACCGCGCCGCCACCGCGCCTACGTCGGGTACGGCGCCGTGGGCCGCTATGGGCGGTATATGTGACGCTAGTCCGCCTGTTGGATCATTTCATCCCCCATGTGCGGGTTGAATCCGGCGATACCGTCACCTGGCGCAAGCACCCGTTAGTGCTCATCCGGGCTACCTGGCGGCCGCTTCTGGGATTGGCACTGGCGACAGCAGTTGTGCTCCTGCGCGCCTACGAGGTGATTAAGGCGTTTTCGCTCCAACCCTTCCTGATCGGCTACGGCGTGATCGCGCTAATCTGCCTGGGCTGGCTGTTGTGGCAGTTTGAGGACTGGCGCAACGACATCTACCAGGTGACGGGACAACGGGTGATTGACCTTAAGCGGCGGCCATTCTTGCTGAGTGAGGACCGTCGCGAAGCGCCGCTGGAAACGGTGCAGAACATCACCTACCGCATCCCCGGCATTATGGCGCGGTTGCTGAACACGGGCACGGTCGTGATCCAGACGGCCGCCCGCACCGGCGACCTGGAATTCGACTGGGTCTACGATCCGGCCGGGGTACAGGCCGATATCTTCCGGCGTATGGAGCGCTATCACCAGCGCAAGCGCGAGGAGGAGGCCCGCCGCCGCCAGGCCGAACTGTCCGACTGGTTTGCAGTGTACCACGAGATGGAAACTCAGGGGAACTCATAGGTATTGAGCGGAGAAGGACCATGACAATTCGTGAGATCATCCAGCCGGATAACCCGGTGCTGAGGCAGAAGGCCAAAAAGGTCGGGAACTTCGGCAAGTCATTGCAGACGTTGATCGATGATATGATCGAGACGATGCGGGCCGCGCCGGGGGTCGGCCTGGCTGCGCCGCAGGTGGCCGTGTCACAGCGGGTCATCGTCGTCGAGCCGCCGCAGGACGAGGACGACCCCATGAGCGGCAAGCTGTACGTAGTCGTCAACCCGGAGATCGTCCGCGCCTCAAAAGAAATGGAGGAGGGCGTTGAAGGCTGCCTCTCAGTCCCCGGTTGGGCCGGCATGGTCTCGCGCCATGTCAGTCTTACCCTCAAAGGCCAGGACCGCTATGGCAAGCCTCTGCGCCTGAAGGTCCACGGCTATGTTGCTCGCATTTTCCAACACGAACTGGACCACATTGACGGCATCCTGTTCATTGACCGCATCACCGACCCGGAGAAAATCTGGCCTGTGCCGCCGGCTGAAGAGGCCGAGGCCGGGGAGAAGCTCGAAGAAGCCGCGCCGGTCGAGCAAGGGATGCGTTGAACTCCGCTCAATTTGTCTCCGCTCCGTTTGGGCCCCCCGCCGGCGGCAAATGCAAGATAAGGACCGCTGGACCTAATAAGCCAGGATCATCAGCAGATCATTGACATTGGTGTTCGTTGGGCCGGTGCGGATCAGCCCGCCGAGCCGGTCGAAGTAGGTATAAGCATCGTTGTTCGCCAGATAGGCGTGCGCATCCAGCCCCAGCGCCCGGCCCTGGGCGACCGTCTCGCCGGCGGCGATGGCTCCGGCCGCGTCGGTCGGGCCATCGTTGCCGTCGGTCGCCAGCGTGGCGACGAGGACACGCGGCCAGCCGTCCAGGGCGATGGCGGCCGCCATCGCCAGTTCCTGATTGCGCCCGCCCCGGCCTGAGCCCCGCACCGTGACCGTGGTCTCGCCCCCCAAG
>CADDZL010000107.1 GCA_902812335.1 Chloroflexota bacterium
GGTAATGGGCTCGCCGGCGAAGCTTGCGGCCCGGCCTTCCCAGTGCTGATAATCGTCCACCACCAGCGGTTGCCCGCTGGCTGCTACCCGGCCGGATAAGCCCTCATCTGCTCTCTGCCGCCAGCCGGTGTAGTCGCGCTCAAAGCCGTAGCAAGTGGCGCATTCCAGCTCATTCCGCTCCCTATCCAGCAAGTCGATCAGGCTGGCTTTGGCCGAGACCAGATGGGCGGCGCGTTCGGCGATGGCGTGCAGCACCTGGGGCAGGTCGAGTTGGGCGGTGATGTCCAATAGCGTCTCGTGCACTGCGTTGAGATCGCGTGTGCGCGCTTCGACTTTCTGCTCCAACTCCGCCGAGGCCCGGCGCACCTCCTGATAGAGCTGGGCATTAACGATGGCGATGGCCGCCTGGGGGGCCAGCAGCATCAGGCGATGCACATCGTCCTGGGTAAAAGAGCGGCGCTCGATGTCATCCATGACATTGAGCACACCGATCACCTGGCCCTGCCACGTCAGAGGCACGCCGGCAACGGCGGTAATGGGCTCGCCGGCGAAGCTTGCGGCCCGGCCTTCCCAGTGCTGATAATCGTCCACCACCAGCGGTTGCCCGCTGGCTGCTACGCGCCCGGCAAGACCCTCTCCCAACGCCAGCCGCCAGCCGGTGTAGTCGCGTTCGAGACCATAACTGACGACGATTTCCATCTTGTCGTGCTCGGCATCCAGCAGGTAGATAGCACTGCTCTTAGCCGAGACCAGATGGGCGGCGCGTTCGGCGATGGCGCGCAGCACCTGGGGCAGGTCGAGTTGGGCGGTGATGTCCAATAGCGTCTCGTGCACTGCGTTGAGATCGCGTGTGCGCGCTTCGACTTTCTGCTCCAACTCCGCCAAGGCCCGGCGCACCTCCGCCAGCAGACGTGCATTTTGCAAGGCCACGGCCAGCCCGTCGGCAATGGTCTGGACGACCTCCAGGTCAGTGTGGTCAAACACGCCGGGCTCGTCGCTTTCAATGTTAATCACCCCCAGAAGCTGGCCCTCATGCTGAATCGGCACGCACAGTTCAGCCAGAGTGTGCATTCCAGGCAGCTCGATATAATCTGGGTCGAGCCGGATGTCGTTAACCAATTGGGCCTGGCGGGTTCGGGCGGCGCGGCCTACAATGCCGAGGGTGACCTTCTGGCGATACTCAGTCGGGATCAGGCCGGCTACGCCCTGGGTAGCGACCAGGATCAGTTCCTGGGCAACCTCATCGGCCCACAGGATGAAGGTATGGCTGAAGCCCAAGCGCTGATGCAGGAGCGCGGCAGCCAGCCGCGCGATTGCATCCGGATCATGGGTGGCATTGATCTGGTGGATGACCTGGCTGACCACGGCCAGCCGGGCCGCACGTCGTTCAGCCTGCCGGCGTTCGGTTGGCTCTGAGATGTTGTTCAGGACGTTGGAGTCAGAAGGCATAGCCTCCTTCACCTGGTGAGTTCGCTCCTTCGCTACGCTCAGGATGACATTTTTCCCCCGTGAGCTAAAGAAACCCTGACTGCGGGGCCAGATAGCGCGAGCGCGGCGATGCGCCTTCGGGCGGAACCCTCCAGGGCGAAGCCTTACCGGGGGCCCGGACTGAGAATCGCCGGGAAGCGCAAGGCACAAGATCATCCCGCCCTGGATGACCAGGCAACGACATACACGGTCGTGGCTTCACGGCACAGTTTACCATAAAATCAGATTAAGAGCAACCCTGAGGCGAGTCAATAGCCGACAGGTCATCTGGCCTGCAATCGCCCGCAGGCGGTAGAGTTGACTCGGCGCGGCCGGTGTGCGAACTTGCCCTTCTCAAGGCTTCTCAATATACTGAGCCCGCAGGAGGTTCCCGATTCTAACACCACCACAGCCTACGTCAGTCGCCCTGTGCCCGCCAGCCATCACTCCAACGCCGGGCGTGGGCTATGGGGCCAGACTGCACCTGCTGCAGGGGCGAATCCGGGCCCTCAGGCCGCCCGTTCTCTTCTTAGCCTCGCTCCCCCTGATCGCTGACCTGTGGTGGATATCCAGAGCTATACCCGATCACCTATGAGCATGCGGCTATTGACAAGCGTGTACTCGGCGCTGATCATCGTCCTGGTGCTCTACGGCTACAACAGCCTCATCCTGAGCCTGATCTATTGGATACGGCGGGGCCGGCCCCCGGCCCCACCACCGTTGCACGATCTACCCCTGGTGACAGTCCAACTGCCCATGTATAACGAGTACCATACTGTGGAGCGTTTGCTGGCGGCGGTCACTGCGCTTGATTATCCCACCGATAAGCTGGAGATCCAGGTATTGGACGATTCGACGGACATGACGGCTCAACTGGCGGAGCAATTGGTGGCACAGTATCGGGCGCGCGGGCTGAATATCGCTCACCTATGCCGCGATGGGCGGGATGGCTTCAAGGCCGGGGCGCTGACGGCGGGGTTGGCCCGCGCCCGGGGCGAGTTCATCGCGGTTTTCGACGCCGACTTCTTGCCGCCGCCTGATTTTCTGTGGCGCAGCCTGCCCTACTTCGCCGACCCGAAGGTGGGCTGTGTCGAGGGCCGCTGGGGGCATCTGAACGCGGACTACTCGATCCTGACCGAAGCTGAGGCCGTGCTCCTGGACGCTCACTTCGTCATCGAGCAGCCGGCGCGCCAGGCGGCAGGGGCCTTTGTCAGTTTCAACGGCTCCGGTGGCATCTGGCGGCGCACCTGCCTGGAGGCCGTGGGCGGCTGGAGCGCCGACACGGTGACGGAGGACCTTGACCTGAGCTACCGGGCACAGTTAGCCGGCTGGCGCTCGATCTTTCTACCCGATCTGGTGGTGCCCGGCGAGTTACCGGCGCAGGTGGATGCATTTAAGCGCCAGCAATCCCGCTGGGCCAAAGGCAGCATCCAGACACTGCGCAAGCTGGCCTGGGCTTTGGTGTGTGCCCGCCAGCCGCTGTGGGTCAAGGTGCAAGGCCTGCTGCACTTATCGGTCTATTTCGTGCAACCGGTGGCACTGCTCATCTTGCTGCTGCTGCCGTTCATCAGCCTGCGGGGAGGGTCCGCGCCGCGGGCACTGTCCTGGGTAGGGTTGGCGACGCTTGGGCCGTTGATCCTCACGGTCAGCAGCCAGTTGGCCCAGTCGCCCCGCCGCCTGCGCCGGCTGAGGGTCTTACCGCTGCTGCTCATTCTGGGTGCAGGGCTGTCGCTCAGCAACACCCTGGCGGTGTTGGAGGCGCTGCTGGGCCTGCCCAACCACTTCGAACGCACGCCCAAGTTCAATCTGCGCGGCACGGAGGGCGATTGGACCCAGAGCGTCTACGCCTTACCGCACAGCCCACTGGTATGGGCGGAGCTGGCCCTCAGTCTCTATGCCGGGTTGAGCGCGGCCCTGATGATCCAAAAGCACAATTGGGACTTTCTGCCGTGGGTGCTGTTGTATGCGGTTGGCTTTGCCTACGTCGCCGGCGTGAGCCTGCTCCAGTCGCGCCGCCGGCAAGTACAACAACACAAGCCGGGGACCTCTGCACCATCGTCATTCTGAGCCCAACGAAGCATCTCTGGCACGTGAACAAGAGACCCTTCGCTGCGTTCAGGGCCTGTCCTGAATGCAGTGAAGGGGTGGCAAGTTGTTCAAACCGGTTCTTCTGCGCCGCACTAATCCGTCTTCATCAGCGCCCTATTACCCTTGTGCTGCCCGGCTTCTCAGGGCATAATCATAAGTGTATGTATAACTGGGGTTGCTATGGCTGATCAAACGACCTTGGTCGCTGCACTGCGGCGTAACTGGCAAGACGAGATGACTTCGGCGGTCACCTACCGCCACCTGGCCGAGCGCGAGCCCGATGAGCGCCGACGGGGCATCCTGCTCAAGCTGGCTGAAACGGAAGAGGAACACGCCGCCCGCTGGGCCGAACGCCTGCGCGCGCTGGGTGCACCCGAACCCGACCCGGCGGCAGCACAGATCCGCCCAAGCTGGCTGGCGCGCCTGTCGGACATCAACGTGACACTGCAACGGATGGAAGATGAGGAGGACCGCCACGTTCAGGAGTACGGCCGGATGGCGGCCGCGTTGGGTGACCCGGCCAGCCGGAAGCTGGCCGAGGAGTTGATCCAGGATGAGAAGGAACATGCGCAGGTCCTCAACCTCATGACCGGGCCGCCGGCCACGCCCCGCAACGTGCTCGACGTGATCTTGCGGCGCGAGCGCTGGCATGTGCGCGGTGCTGGCTGGATCGGCGATGCCATCTACGGCGTGAACGACGGCCTGGGCGCGGTCTTCGGTGTCGTCACCGGCGTTTCGGGCGCGACCGGTGGCAGCCATGTTGTGCTCATCTCCGGCCTGGCGGCCATGTTCGCCAGTGCGCTCTCTATGGGCTCCGGCGCTTACCTGGCAACCAAGTCCGAGCGTGAGGTGTATGAGGCTGAACTGGAGCGCGAGCGGCGCGAGATCGAGCAGAGTCCGGATGAGGAGCGGATGGAAGTGGAGCTGTTCTATCAGCTCAAGGGTTTCTCGGCGGAGGAGGCAGCCCTCTTGGCGAAGCGCCTGCAACAGGTGCCCGATCAGTTCCTGAAGACCCTGGCCCACGAGGAACTGGGCCTGGCTGAATCCACCTTCCCCAACCCGGTCCGCTCGGCCATCTCGGCGACGCTGTCCACGGCGCTGGGGGCCTTTATCCCTATCATCCCCTTCTTCTTCACCACTGGCACGCCGGCGATCATTGCCTCGGCGATCATCAGCCTGGTGGCGCACTTTGCCGTTGGCGCGGCCAAAGTACTGGTGACGACCCGCCCCTGGTGGGCCACCGGCCTGGAGATGACCATCGTGGGCACGATCGAGGCGGCTATCACCTATGGGCTGGGGCTGCTGTTTGGGCCGGTCTTACAGTGAGGCCCTTCGAGCAGAGGCAGGGCGAGATCTCAATGAGCGGAGCCGCGCCACAATTTTCCCAGCCGCCGGTACATGGCATAGTTGTAATAGGCCATCAACAGGCTGAGCCGCAGCCCATGCAGCCCCTCGCGGTAGCCGCCCAGTGAGACATAGCGCCAGAAGAAATGCCGCAGCGGTTGCAAGACGTAGTTGCGTGGTTTAGGGCGCACGCCCTGCTCATATAACATGCGGGCATCGTACTCGGTGTAGCGCTCCTGCCTGGCGATGAACTCAGCCAGTGTGGCATAGTTGTAATGGATCAGCGGCCGGGTCAGCCAGCCGGCCCGGCCCTGCAGCAGGACCAGTTCATGGACTTCGCGGGCCGGGTCGTAGCGGGCGCAGCCACGCCGCAGCAGCCGCATCTGATAGTCCGGATACCAGCCGGCCGCTTTTGTCAGCCGGCCAAAGATATAGTTGTGGCGCGGCACCCACCAGCCGTTTTCCTCGCGCCCCAGCACCCCGCGCACCTCGGCCGCCAGTTCCGGCGTCGCCCGCTCATCTGCGTCTACAAAGAAGATCCACTCGGCTGCGACCGCGTCCAGCGCGGCGTTGCGCTGCTGGGCATAGTTGATGAACGGGTTCTGTAAGATCCGTGCCCCCGCGGCGCGGGCGATCTGGACCGTCTCATCGGTGCTGAGTGAGTCGAACACGACGATCTCGTCGGCCCAACGCAGGCTTTCGATGCAGGCAGCGATGTTGGATGCTTCGTTATAGGTCAGGATAACAGCGGCAAGCATCCCTCAACTTTCAGTTTTCAGGGGCAGGCTGGCCGCTCCAGATCGCGGCAACCTCGTCAAAGGCAGCCAGCCAGGCGGCGAGAGCAGCATCGCTGAGACGACCCTGATGGTGAGCGCGGCGGGCAGCGGCGGCCTGCCAGCGCATGCCGGCCAGGACCAGCGCCCGCGCGGCGGCGCGGGTGAGTGGGCCATAATGCTTGGTGTACAGCCGCTGCCGGCTGCGCCATAGGCCGACGAATGAGGTCGTCTGAATCTGGCGCGTGCTTCTGGCGGCATGGTGAACCACGCGGGCACGCGGCACGCAATAGTTCTGCCAGCCCACCGCCTTGATGCGCATGCACCAGTCAATCTCCTCACAGTACATATAGAAGCGCTCGTCCAGCAGGCCCACCTGCTGGATAGCCGCGCCGCGCACGAGCATCGCTGCGCCCAACGGGTGGTCGATCGGGAAGGGGGTTTCGCCCTCATACAGCGCTCTGGGGTAGCGCCCATTCCAGCGCGTTTCAGCCAACCGCGCCGGCAGCGGGAACAGGTCGAAGGCAAGCTGCAGCAGGCGCGGGAAGTGGAAGGCGCTATGCTGGAACGTCCCATCGCTGTAAGATAATCGTGCCCCCACGACCCCGGCTTGCGGTTCCTGCTCCAACCAGCCGACCAGTGCCGCCAATGCCCCCGGCCGGACCTCGGTGTCGGGGTTGAGCAGCAAGACCGAATTACGCAGTTCGGCTCGCAGGGAGGGAAAGGAGGGAACGATCTGCTGGATGGCCTGGTTGTTGGCGGCAGCGAACCCGACATTGTGGTCATTGGCGATGAGGTGGGCCTGGGGGAAGCGGGCGCGCACCAAGTCGGGCGAGCCATCTGATGAGGCGTTATCCACGACCCATACCTGCCCCTGCAAGCCAGAGCGATTCAGGTCGGCATAGACTGACGCCAGACAGGCAGCCAGCAGGTCGCGCACATTCCAACTGACGATGACGATGTTGAGCACGGGCTGTTATGGTTCCTGGACGGTGATCCAGTGCGGGTCCACGCGGTTGTTGAAATCGCTGATCTCCACGTCCTCATGGATCAACCCGGCCCAGAACTGGAGCGGGTTGCGCGGCGGCACATCCACCAGGCGGATGCAGCCGGTCACGGTGGCGCGCCGGCCTGCCGGCAGATACCAATATCTGCCGATCTGGACCAGGTCCTGGCCCTGGGTGCCCACCGCCCAGCGGAAGGGGTAGTTGCGTAAGCTGGTATCGAAGTCAATGCCGACGCGCCACGCACCGGATTCCTCGGCAAAGCCGAAGCGATTGAAGTTCTGGTCGCTGTCATAGCACGTGCCGGGGGCCGGGCCGGTGGTGCGGATGGGCACAGTCCCGTAGTTCTCGACGGTCAGCGTGAAATAGAGCGTGTGGCTGATCATGACGCTGGTTGCCGACCATTGCAGGGCGTGCCCGTCAGGCTGGGTAGCCACAATCTGAGCGCGGGGGATGCCACCGTCGCGGATCGTCAGCCGGCTCGTGACACGCACGCGCTGGCCGATGCGGTCCTGGGCCTCGGCGACTACCGGATAAGTGCCGTCGGGTGGAGGGGACAGGCCGACGTTGATCCCGCCGTCGTAGTCATAGTCGTGCCGGCCGGGCGCTCCCGGTGCGATGCCGCGCTGGCGCTCAGCGATGGCGTAGCGCTCGCCATTGGGGCCGAGCAGATAGACCTGGACACTCTCGGCCTGCCTGGTGAGGTAGTAATTGATGAACGTATGGTCATCCAGGCCGTCCTGATTAGGCGTGAACTCCTCCGGCGAGACGGTGAAATCGAGCAGTTCGGGCAGGGCGGTATCAGCTTCGCGTACCTGCAAGCTGCCGCTGACCGCCTCCGTCACGCCGGCGTCATCGGTGGCGCTGACAATCCAGGCGTAATCGCCATCGGGCAGGACGCGGGCGACGACCTCGCCGGGGAAACGGTCGTCCGGGCGGCGGAAGCCGTTGACTACGCCACTGAACAGGACGTGATAGGGTTCAACCGGGCTAAGCGCATTGGTCCGGTTAAGCGAACGGGGCTGGTCGTGGCGGAAGTCGTAGCGTGTCCCATCGGCACCGACGAAGGTGATGGAGACGCGGGCATTGCGCGTCAGGACGTAGCTGAGTTCGGCCACATCGTCCTTGCCATCGCCGTTGGGTGTAATCGTGGCCGGCTTGAGGCTGACATCGCGCAACAGCCGCGGATCGGCATATAAGACCTGGTGGGCCACGACCAGGCCAACCGCGAGCGCGGCCAGCGCGATCAAGGCAGTGAGGAGACGCACGCCTGCATTATAACCCTGATCCGGTTATGAAACAATCTCCAGGTGGATTATAATAGGCCTGATGAGCCCGACTGAACTTGATGGCACATTGGCTTTCGCTCTTGAGCTGGCCCGGAGCGCGGGGAACCAACTGCTCGGCTACTTCGGCCAGGTGGAGGGCGAGCGCAAGGCCGACGGGACGTTGGTGACACTGGCCGACCTGGCGGTGGACCGGCAGGTGCAGGCGGCCATCGCCGCCCGCTTCCCGGCGCACGGGGTTATTTCCGAGGAGGCCAGCGCCGTCTATGGTGGCCAGGCCTTGTGTTGGGTGATCGATCCGCTCGACGGCACGGTCAATTTCGTCCGGGGCCTGCCCATCTGGGGCGTCTCAATTGCCCTGCTGGAAACGGGTGTCCCCGTCTTGGGTGTCGCCGAATTCCCGGTCCTGAGCCAGCGCTTTTACGCCAGGCGCGGCGGTGGTGCATTTCTCAATGATCGTCCCATCCATGTCCGCCCTGAAACCGGCTTTGACTTCAACACCTGCGTCGGCCTGGATTCGCGCTTCTATCGCCGCGCCTCCCTCAATCTGCCCGGCAAGGTTCGCATTCTGGGCTCGGCCGTGTATGAGCTGTTGATGGTGGCCAGCGGCGCCGAACTGGCTGCCACGCAGTCGGCCATCAAGGTGTGGGATGTGGCCGCGGCCTGGGTCATTGCTGAAGAAGCCGGTGCGATGGTAGCCAATGCTGAGGGGCCGGCCTTCTTCCCACTCCAGCCCGGCTATGACTACCAGCGCATTAAGGCGCGCACGACGGCAGCAGCCAGCCCAGAACTCTGGCGGGCCTTCGAAGCGGGCTGGCAACCGCGGGCACGACACGACCTCTGAACGTGGATGCACGAATGAGCCTGCCTACCCTCGGTGATATCTATCTGGCTCAGGCCAGGCTACGACCTCACATCGTCTGGACACCGCTGGTGCCCACCGGCCTGGCAGATGCGGCCGCATCCGCCGGGCTCGCCGGGCCTGTCTACCTCAAGCTGGAGAACTTGCAGCACACACGCTCGTTCAAGCTACGCGGCGCACTCAGTAAGCTGCTCATGCTCTCCGAGGTCGAGCGGGCGCGCGGCGTGGTGGCTGCCTCGGCCGGTAACCACGCCCAGGGGGTGGCCTATGGCGCGCGCATGCTTGGCCTGCCGGCGCTGATCGTCATGCCGCAAGGTACGCCCCAGGTCAAGGTGAAAGCGACACGGGCCTATGGCGTGGATGTTCTGCTGGAAGGGGCGAGCTACGACGAGGCCGAGGCGCGCGCGCTGGCGCTGGCCCATGAACGCGGGCTGGTCTACGTCTCGCCCTATAACGATCCGGCCGTCATTGCCGGGCAGGGCACGATCGGGTTGGAGGTTGCCGCCGACCTGCCGTCTGTGGTGCAGGTGTTGGTGCCGGTCGGAGGAGGCGGGCTGGCCGCCGGGGTTGGCCTGGCGCTCAAACGGATCAGGCCGGGTGTGCGGCTCATTGGCGTCAGTTCGCGGGCGACGCCGGCGCTCTACAACCGGCTGAAAGGCGCGAGCCTGCCCCAGTTGCCCACACTGGCCGAGGGCCTGGCCGGGGAGATCGAGAGCGGCTCGATCACCATCGAGCTGGCGCGACGTGTCCTGGATGACATCCTTCTGGTCGAGGAAGCCGATATTGTTAGGGCGATGGCCTGGATGCTGCGCGAGCACGACTGGGTGATCGAAGGCTCGGCCGCGGTCGGCATCGCCGCCCTCCTGACCGGGGCTGTCCGTGCTGAAGGACCGACGGCCGTCGTCGTCACAGGCGGCAACGTGGACTTCGAGGTCCTGCAGAGGGTTATCTGCGCATCACCGTAGCCTGGATGCTTCGCTGCGCTCAGCCTGACACCTATGCCCACCACTTGCCAGATGCCCTGTTGCCGAAACTACTGACCCAGTGCCACCAAGCTGGTGCGGCTGGAGAACTGCGGCGATAATGTGTCCATCGTGGCAGTTCCTTACACCGCCCGGCCGGCGTCAGGCCATACCGAGGATCAGAATGCACTTGTCGGCAGGCACATAGCTGGCTACAATCCCCGAGTATGGAGGATACATGCTCATCGTAGACGCTCACGAAGACATTGCCTACAATGCCCTCACCTTCGGTCGCGACGTGCGCCGCAGTGCCCACGAGACCCGCCGCCTGGAGGTCCATAGCGACGCGCCCCGCGTCTGCGGCCCCTGTATGCTTGGTCTGCCCGACTGGCTGGCCGGCGGCATCGCCGTCGTCTTCGGCACGCTCTTTGTGGCACCGGAACGCAAGCGCGAGGGCCTCTGGGACATCCAGACTTACCGCACGCCACAGGAGGCCCACCAGCGTGCCTCCGCTCAGCTCGACTATTACCACCGCCTGGCCGATGACTCCCCGGCCATCAGGATCGTCCAATCCAGAGCTGACCTGGAGGCTGTCCTGGCGACCTGGGCCGAAGGTGCGGACCCGGAGAAGCGTCAGGTCGGCATCGTCGTGCTCATGGAGGGCGCTGACCCCATCCTGGAGCCGAAGGAAGCCGAGGCCTGGTTCGAGCGCGGTGTGCGGATTTTTGGCCTGGCCTGGGCCGCGACACGCTATGCCGGTGGCACCGGTGAGTCCGGCCCGCTCACCCATGAAGGCCGCGAACTCCTCGATGTCCTGGCCGACCTGGGTGCTATCGTTGACCTCAGCCACGCCGCCGAGAAGAGCTTCTTTGAGACGCTCGACCGCTTTGAGGGCATCGTCGTCGCCACCCACTCCAATCCGCGTGCCTTTGTCCCCGGGGACCGCCAACTCTCCGATGCCATGATCGTCCGGCTGGCCGAGCGCGAGGGGGTGATCGGTATCCTGCCTTTTAACCGTATGCTCCGCACCGGCTGGAAGCGTGGGGATAATCGGGCAGAGGTCACGGTGCACGACGTGGCCGCAGCCATTGACTATGTCTGCCAGCGCGTGGGCGATGCCCGGCACGTCGGCCTGGGCAGCGACTTCGACGGCGGCTTTGGCGCCGACCAGGCACCGGTTGAAATAGACACCGTGGCCGACCTGGCGAAGATCGGGCCGGCGCTGGGCGAGATGGGCTATAGCGACGCTGACGTCGCCGCTATTATGGGCGAGAACTGGCTACATATACTGAGGGCCGGCCTACCGTAGGGCCGTCCTGATGGCGTCTGATGAGCATGAGCGCTGTGTCGTGCGTTTGCCACC
>CADDZL010000108.1 GCA_902812335.1 Chloroflexota bacterium
CCGTCCTCGGCGAGAGAATGAAATCAAGCCGCGCATGCGTTACCCCCTCACCTGCGCCCCACCCGGCCCGCGCAGGGCCTGAAGTGTGGCGCATCTAGATCTGGGGTGCAAGTCCTATGCCGCAATCGCGCAGCCGGAGGCCACGCCTACTTAAGTACCAGCGGCAAATACAGCCGATAGGTCGGCATCGTCGCCGTGGGCGAAGGCGTGGCTGTGGCCGTATCCGTCGGCGGCGGCGTAGCGCTGGGGGTCGGCGTCGGCGTGTCGCTCGGCGTGCCCGTGCTCGTCGCTGTCGGTGAAGGGCCGGGCGTGGGTGTGCCCCCAAACGTGCCGCGCGCCGTCCAGATGTCCTGCTCGCCCCGGCGGGTGTCGTTCCAGGCGGTGTAGACGATATCCCCTACTGCCCACAGCCCCCAGTAGTCGCCGGCGGCGTTGCCGCTGCCCGGCGGGAAGCCGATGTTCATGTCCTGCGACACTTCGCTTACTCGGCTATCTGGGTCCCACGTATCCCCCATATCCGTGCTCGAACTGTACCAGGTATCGAACAGGTGATTGTCCGGGTCCAGGCGCCGGTCCATCCACAGTGCATGGAGCCGGCCATTGGCCCCATAGAACAGCACCGGCGTGATATGGTCCGTGCCCGTTCCCGTCGGGTCATGGCTCAGCCGGATGGGCGGGGTCCAGGTCACACCATGGTCGGTCGAGCGCACGTAGTACACATCTGTTGGGCCATAAGTGACATTATTGTCGTAGGTCCAGGCAACGTACAGTTCATTGTTATTGTTGGGGTTGGTCACGGCCGAGAGGATCGAGAAGAAGCGCCACTGGTCGTAGCCGCCGCCACCATGGATCGGTGAACACGGTTGTGAGACGCTCACCACCGAGACCGGCGAGCCAAAGCTCACGCCGCCATCGGTGCTCCGGGCATACTGGATCGTGCCGTCCGCACAGAAGCCCCAGTTGTTCATGAAGAACACAAACAGGTCGCCGTTCTGCGTCACCACCGGATAGGGATATTCGTTGTTGCCGGCGCCGGGATAAACGGTGGCCGACCAGGTCAGCCCGCCGTCGGTCGAGTAGCGGCTGGCGACGCCGCCGGGTGCCCAGGCTACGTACATGCGGTGGTAGTACGGGCTGGCCGGGTTGTTGTCTATAGCCAGCCAGGGTTTATCGTTGAGCACACCGTTGCCATAGATCACCCGCTCCGAGGGCGTGTGGAAGTTCACGCCGTCGTCGGTCCAGGTGAGGAATAGGCCGTTGTTCTGATTGTAGCCAATGGCCAGGACGAAAATGCGCCCATCGTCGCGGGCGACAACCACCGGGTCACTCTGCAACGGCACATCTGGCGGCAGACCCGGTATCTGGAGTTGGGTCGGCCAGGTCTGGCCACCGTCGGTCGAGCCGTAAATCCAGACATGCTTGACATCGCCGTCACGGTAATCCTTGGCTGCCACGACCACAATATCAGGGTTGAGGGAGCTGGCGGCCAGGTTGGGTTCGTGCTGGCCGAAGCCGCTCTCGTCGGTGTTGGCCAGCACATTCGGCCCCCAGACTGGCGTCGCCGGTGGGAGGTGTGGCAGAGATGGCACTGCCGCCCACGCACCTCCGCTCAATATCAGAATGAGGACAACCAGACCCAGACCGAAACCGCCCAGCAGAAAGCGTAGCTTTGTCATCGTTTCCATCCCTCTCTGTGATGGGGTCAGAATCATGGTGGGGAGGCCGGTGGCGAAGCATACCACAGAAGTGGAGTTTGGTCTAATCCTGGTCGGCTGTATAATATAGTGTATCGCACTTGTGTCATGCTGAGCGTAGCGAAGCATCTCGCGCTCGTGAGCCAGAGCCCCTTCGCTGCGCTCATAGTGACACACCGATCCCGATTACACCGCAGTGGGAGGAAAAGACCGGGGATGGAGGACTCACAACAGGCAGGCCGCGTCGTCTTGATCACAGGCGCGACGGGCGAACTGGGCCGGCCTGTGGCCCAGGCCTTCGCCGCCGCGGGCGACCGGCTGGCTTTGGCGGCCAGGGATGAAGCGCGGCTGGCCGCACTCGTCAGCGCACTCCAGTCGCCCGCCGAGCGGATTCTGAGCCACGCTGCCGATGTCACCGACGCCGCCCAGGTCGCCGGGCTGGTGCAGGCCGTTATCGCCCGCTGGGGACGCATTGACGTGCTTCTCAACCTGGCCGGTGGCTATCAGGCCGGCGTTCCCATCGCCGAGATGGATGAGCGCTTCTGGGATGGGATGCTGAACCTCAATCTGCGTTCAGTCTTCCTCGTCTGCCGCGCCGTGGTGCCACACATGCTCAAACAGGGAAGCGGCAAGATCATCAACATCGCGGCGCGGGCCGGGCTACAGGGCCGGGCCAAAGCCTCGGCTTATGCGGTCGCCAAGGCCGGCGTGATTATCCTGACCCAGGCGCTGGCCGAAGAGGTCAAGAACGCCGGCATCAACGTCAACGCCGTCCTGCCAAGCATCATGGACACGCCACGTAACCGCTCCGAAAATCCTAACGCCGATTTCAGCAAGTGGGTTCCGCCGGAGCAACTGGCCGGGATCATCCTGTTTCTGTGCTCGGATGCAGCCAGTGCCCTGCATGGTGCTACGATCCCGGTCTACGGACGGGCCTGACCGGTCAAATTACATCAGCCATCTAACCATCTCTAACGTCATGCTGATCGAAGATCACTTGCGTTGCCCTTATGGTCACGTTATAATTGCAATATATGCCAGATTTTCAACCCCCCAGCCGCATGGGCTGAAGGAGGAAATATAGCGTGGCCAGTCCACTTCCGAATTATGCCTTCTTTAAGGGTGCGATCGTACCCTTCAGCGAGGCCAAGATCAGCGTGATGACTCACGCGCTCAACTACGGTACCGGCTGCTTTGAAGGCATCCGTGCCTATTGGAACGAGGATGAGGGACAGCTTCTGATATTCCGGCAGCGCGATCACTACGAGCGTTTGCTCCATTCGATGCACCTGCTCTTCATGGAGACCCCCTATAGCGCCGACGATTTGTGCGGCATCACCGTCGAGTTATTGCGGCACGAGGGCTATCGCCAGGACACCTATATCCGCCCTATCGCCTTTAAGGCTGACGAGATCATCGGTGTCAGGCTGCATGGCCTGCACGACGAACTGGCCATCTTCGCTGTGCCGTTTGGGCTATACGTCGAAAACGACGAGGGCGCACACGCCACCTTCTCATCCTGGCGGCGCATTAGCGACAACTCCATCCCGGCCCGTGGCAAGATCACCGGTGCTTATGTCAATTCAGCCTTTGCCAAGAGCGAGGCTGTCCTCAACGGCTATGATGAGGCCATCGTTCTCAATGAGAACGGCCATGTCTCTGAAGGCAGCGCCGAGAACTTCTTCATCGTGCGCGACGGCATCCTGATTACGCCCCCTGTCACCGAGAACATCCTCGAGGGCATCACCCGCATGACCATCATCGAGTTTGCCCGCGAGGAGCTGGGCATCGAGACCGTGGAACGCCCCATTGACCGCACTGAATGTTACCTGGCCGATGAGGCGTTTTTCGTGGGGACAGGTGTACAGGTGGTGGCGATCACGCACATTGACCATCGGCCGGTCGGCGCCGGGCATATGGGCCCGATTGTCCGGGCGCTGCGCGATCTGTACTTCAAGGTCGTCCGCGGCCAGGTAGCCAAGTACCGCCACTGGTGCACGCCCGTGTACGCGCGCGTATCTGCGCCGGCCTACCAGCCGGCGCGTTAAGGTGGAGTTTCACCCTCCTCGCAGGCAGGGCTTTCTGATCGGTTTGGCGCTGCTCGGCGCCCTCCTGGCGCTGGACGGCGTCTGGTTGGGCTTGCTGCGCCGCCTGCCCTTCAATGCCCTGTCCCTGATATGGATTGCGCTCATCCTGGCCAGCCTGCCGGCATTGGCCTTTGTCATCGCCAGTCTCTACGGCCTGGTGCGACTGGCCTACAGCCTCGACCGCCACGCCCTGACGATTCGCTGGGGGGCCTCCTCTATCCTCATCCCCTTATATGAGATCGAACGTGTCCTGGTCGAACGCGATGTGGGACCGGGGGCCTCTCCGCGGTTACACCTGCGCGGCCTGTACTGGCCCGGTCGCCTGGTCGGTGTCGGCCGGGCGGAGGGCTTCGGGCCGGCCCACTTCTACGCCACCCGCCCCTGGCCCAACCAGGTTCTCGTCGTCAGCCAGAACAGCGTCTATGTGCTCTCGCCGGCCGATCCGCAAGCCTTCGCCGAGGCATTGGCGACGGCCCGAACGCTTGGGCCGGCGCGGCAGTTCAGCGGGACGACCGACCGGCCAGCGTTTGTGAACGGGTTAGCAGAGGTCTTCCGCAGCCCGTTGCGCGACCGGGTGGCTCAGGGGTTAATGGGGGCAGGCGCAGCTCTCAACCTCGCGCTTTTCGGCTACCTGGCCTGGCGCTATCCGCGCCTGCCGGCCACCATTCCGCTGCATTTCGACCCGGCCGGCGTGCCCGATGTGCTGGGCCCGGCTTCGCAGGCCTTCATCCTGCCCACCATCGGTCTGATCACGTTCTTCCTGAACAGCCTGCTCGGTTGGGGGTTACACGCACGCCAGGACCGCTCGCCGGCTTACCTGCTATGGGGGGCGACGGTTCTGGTGCAGGTGCTGCTCTGGGTGGCCGCCTTCGGCCTGTAGAGACAGGCTTTAAACCCGGCCTACAATGCCTGGTCGCAGATGTCGCGATAACCGCAGCCCCGGCAGCGTGAGGGCTGTTTATGGCTGCGAGCTACGTCACTGGCCAAGAGGTCGGTGCGCATGAGTTCGAGCGTCTTGAGCAGGCGAGCCTCCAACGCCGGGGTGTAATCCACGACAAAGCTGCGATCAGCATAGCGAACAATGCCGTGGGTTGGCCGGTGGCCGTAGGTTTCTTCCGCCAGCAGGCAATAGGCGGCCAATTGCAGGATATGTCCCTCATGCGGTTGGGGCGGGGCCAGCCCGGTCTTGATTTCGACGGGCACCACATGGTTTCGGTTCTCCACCAGGTAGTCCGGACGGCCGCTCAGGCCATGGCGACGCGAGACCAAGGCAACACGCTGGCGCCCCCTTCCACCCATATCCATGTAGATGACCCGCCCGGCCGGCAACCCTGCCCGCTCGCGGCCCCACCGTGCCAGCCAGAGCAATGCCAGGCCGATAAGCAGCAATACCAGAGTGAGCAAGCCCAGGAACAAAGTCATAGGCTAAGGAACGGCCAGGGTCCACCAGAGCCAGATGACGCCGCTGATCAGCGCCAGCAGAAGAGCCAGATAGGCGACAGCGCGGAGGGTCTGCGCCAGGCTTACACTGCGGCCATGGCGGGCATGGCCGATCTCCCCGGCCTCCAACTCGCGCACGTTGGCCGAAGGCATGCCCTGCACCGCTGCCAGCCACCAGGCCCGATGGCAGAACACGTATTGGGCTACTTCGCTGGCCCGGATCAACCTCTCGGCCATAGCTCGGATGGAAGACGAAGCACGGAGGACCGATAGACCTTCATCCCCCATCATTCGTTCTCCGTCTCTGAATGCGCTCCTCGAAGGCACCGAGGGCCTGCTGCAGCCGCTGTTGGCGCAGGCTCATGGTCAGGTCACCCCGTGTGCGTTCCAACACACCGCGCACCATATCGGTGGTGCGGCGCAGGCCGCCGGTAATGGCATCAGGGAAATCCATCGTGACAAGCTGGTTGTAGATGTCGTCCATAGCCTCCAACAAGCGCTCAGCCTCCTCGCTATGGTCGTGGCGGATGATGTCGAGGATGCGCCGACGCAGTTCACCAGCCGCTTCGCCCAGGCCGTTCAGATAGGCCGCGGACTCGACCTGCAGCATATCCGGCCCCGGCAACGGCTCATCGGTGACCAGGGCATAAACGATGTTAGCCTCGGCGTATTCCTTGAGCGAGTCCTGAGTATAGCCGGCATGATACAGATCAGGGTAGGGAGCCAGATCGGCGATCATCTCCTCGGCGGCAGCGCGTGCCTGCGCCAGAAGCGCGCGCGCGTTCTCCCATTCTTCACGGTGCACGGCGCGGATGGCATGGGCACAGAAGCGGATCAGGGTGCGCGAGCGTTGCAGGGCCTGATCGCGCGCCGCATTCTTGGCCTCCAACTCCTGGCGGATGTGTTCGCCAATGCTCTCCAGGTTCCCCATGTCTCACTCCCCCGGCGGCTTAAATCTGAACAGGTGGTCAGCCAGTGAGCCGCCTTCGGGGACGTTGATCTCACCGAACTGGCCCTCGTACTTCGAGAGGTTTTCGCCCAGTGCCCGCAGCAGCAGCTTGGCATGTAGCGGCGTCATGATAATGCGCGCATAAATCCTGGCCCTGGGCACATTGGGCAGAATACGGGCGAAGTCAATGATCACCTCAGAAGGCGAGTGGGTGATCAGGGCGAAATTAGAATACACCGCCTCCAGGTCGGGGGGCAGTTCAATATTGACCGGTGTCGGGCCCGGCTGGGGTCCGTGGGGCGCGCTAGGCTGGCTCATCATGCCTCCTTGCCAGATGCACAATAGCCCAGGGGGGTGCCCTGGGCTACTATCCTATAACTCCTTGATCTGAGGCGTTAAAAGGGCAGGTCCTCTTCACCCTGCGGTTCGCCATAAACAGGGGGGCCACCCGCCTCACGCAACGTCGGGCCGGGGGCAGCGCCTTCACCCCGACTGCCGAGGAATCGCACATTGAGGGCACGAAGTTCGTAGGACGCGCCGGGCGTGCCATCCTGGCGTGTAAAGACCCTGGGGCCGCCTGTCGCAGGGTCAGGATCCATTCTCCCCTCGACCAGTACTAGCCGACCCTTAGCAAGGTACTGGTTGCAGACCTCCGCCTGCCGACCGAAGACGGCAACGCGCCACCACACTGTGCGCTCCTGAGGCTGACCATCCTGGCCGGTCCACCTCTCGCTCGTCGCCATTCTGAAGTTAGTAACTGGATCGCCGTTAGGCAAGTAACGCATTTCCGGATCGGCCCCAAGATGACCGACAATCAGTACCTTCTGATACATGGCGTTACACTCCTTTCCTCCGCTGGCCCATCGTGGGACCAAGCGTGTGCGATGTTACTCCAAAGGACAGAGCCTGTCAAACGTCGCGCTTGCCCGCCAACTGCGCCAATTGCTCGTCCAGCAAGCGTTGCGCCAGCATCGGATTGGCTGTGCCTTGCGTCGCCCGCATCACCTGTCCCATCAGCCAGCGGGCGACGGTCTGCTTGCCGTTCAGGTAAGCCTGCACTTCTTGGGGATTATCGGCCAGAACCTGGGCCACAACCTGCGCGAGCACATCGGCTGCGCTGATCTGGGCCAGGCCGCGTTCCGCCACAATCGCATCGGCCGGCCGGCCGGTCTTGAACATCTCTTCCAGCACCTCTTTAGCGGTGTTGGCATTGATGGTCCCTGCCTCAACCAGTCGGATAAGGTCTACAAGCTGGGCCGGGCTGACTTTGACGGCGCTGATGTCGCCGTCCGTCTCTCTCATCAGGCGGAAGAGCTCGCCCGTGATCCAGTTGGCGATGGTCTTGGGGCTGATCATACGACCGGCGCCGGTTGCTCCGACGCGCACCGCCTGCTCGTAGTAATCAGCCACCGCCCGTTCGGCTACCAGGATGCCGGCATCGTAGCGCGATAGGCCGTAATCGCGCACGAAACGGTCGCGCTTGGCATCGGGCAACTCCGGCAAGCCCGCGGCAACCTCGGCCACCCATTCGCGGCTGATCTCCAGCGGCGGTAGATCGGGCTCAGGGAAATAACGGTAGTCTTCGGCGTACTCTTTGCCGCGCTGCGGAACGGTGACGCCGCGCACCTCATCCCACCCCATCGTCTGTTGCATTATCCTGGCGCCGGCGGCAACCAACGCCGTCTGTCGGGCGATCTCGTACTCGGTTGCCCGCAATAGAGCGCGGAAGCTGTTCAGGTTCTTGATCTCGGTGCGGGTGAAAAGCTCAGTGGAGCCGACGGGGCGGACCGAGACATTGGCCTCAAAGCGGATGACGCCCTTCTCCATATCCCCAGAGTTGACACCCAGGTAACGCAGGATCGAGCGCAGCCTGGTAGCATAAGCACGGACCTCATTGAGCGAATGTAGATCGGGCTCAGAAACGATCTCCAGCAGCGGCACGCCGGAGCGGTTGAAGTCCACCAGACTGACGCCGTCCCTGTGGATCAGCTTGCCGGTATCCTCTTCCAGATGCACCCGCCGGATGCCGACGCGCTTCTCCACATCGCCAACCTCGATGGTGAGCCAACCGTTGATGGCCAGAGGTAAGTCATATTGGGAAATCTGGTAGCCTTTGGGTAAGTCCGGATAGAAGTAAGACTTGCGGCTGAAGACGTTGACAGGGGCGATCTCACAGTGAAGCGCCAGCCCGACCATCATACCATATTCGACCGCCCTCCGGTTGATCACCGGCAGCGAGCCCGGCATGCCGGTGCAGACGGGGCAGACGTACCGATTGGGCTCCGCCTGAGTGGAATCCACAACGGCGCAGCCGCAGAACATCTTGGATTGCGTCTGCAGTTCGGCGTGCACTTCCAGGCCAATCACGGCTTCGTAGTCCATTGAGCTTTGACCTCTGGGATGGAGAGGTGAGATCATCCCCCTCCTTAACTACCGCGCATTATATACTAACTTCGAGCATCATGCTGGGGGCGACTTTTGACAGGCAATTGAAGTCACCTCGATGGGGCTTACAGCCGGGCGTCCAGGGGCGGTTTCAACCGCTGGCTGCCCTCAAAGGCCATTTGACAGGTTATGCGCCCTCCTGTATGATAGCCCCCGGAAAGGCCCTACATTCATCATGTCAAGCCCTGTCTGGGTGATAGACAACGATACCGACTTCCTCCGCCTCATGTCCGACCTGTTGAGTGACGCCGGTTATCAAGTTGAGCTATTCTCCGACCCGCAGAGCATCATTGACAACCCGGACCGGGAACGTCCCGCCGTGATCATCCTCGACCTGCTTCTCGCCCACATCTCGGCCGGGTGGACGCTGCTAGAGGTGCTGCGACGGCAGTTGGGCCGCCCGGCCATCCCGGTGATCCTGACCTCTATTGATCCACACCAATTGCAGGCACCCCCACCCAGCTTCCACCCAGGCGGAAAGGTTCTCGTCATAGACAAGTTCAGCCTGCTCAGGCAACTCCCGGCATTGATCACCGAACTGACCGCGGATTGCTCAGACAGCTCAGGCAATAATGGTTCACACCATAGCTAGGAGGGCATATGGACATCCGCACAATTGCCGTCATTGGTGCTGGTACGATGGGCAATGGCATCGCTCAGGTCTGCGCCCAGGCGGGCTATCGTGTTATCATGATTGATATTGCGCCTGAGCAACTCCGCAAAGGCATGGAGGCCATTGCCCGTTCGGTCAACAAGCTTCACGAGAAAGGCAAGATCACTGACGACCAGAAGCGCGCCGCGCTTGAGGGGATTACCACTTCCACTCAGATAGAGATGGCCACCGAGGCCGATGTCGTCATCGAAGCCGTCTTCGAGAAAGCCGACATCAAGAAGCAGGTGCTGGGCCAGCTCGACGGCCTCATCCGCCCCGAGGCTATCCTGGCCTCTAACACCTCATCCATTTCGATCACCGAGCTGGCGGCGGCCACGCGCCGGCCAGGCCAGGTCATCGGCATGCATTTCATGAACCCGGTGCCCTTGATGCAGCTCGTCGAGATCATCCGTGGCCTGGCGACGACCGATGAGACGCTGGGCACGGTTCTCGATCTCTGTCGGCGGTTGGGCAAGACGCCGGTGGAGGCGCAGGATTACCCCGGTTTCATTGCCAACCGCATCCTGTTGCCCATGATCAACGAGGCGATCTACGCGCTGATGGAGGGCGTGGGCACCCGCGACGCGATTGACACAGTGATGAAGTTGGGCGCGAGCCACCCTATTGGGCCGCTGGCATTGGCCGACCTGATCGGACTGGACGTGTGCCTGAGCATCCTGGAAGTGATGCAGGCGGGCCTGGGCGACGACAAATACCGCCCCTGTCCTCTACTGCGCAAGATGGTCGCAGCCGGCTATCTGGGCCGCAAGACCGGGCGCGGCTTCTACGAGTACTCTAGCGGGTGAAGCCGAGGGAACGCTGGTGAACGCGGATTTACGCTGATCTGCCCCGGCCCTATCTGCGTTGATCAGCGTACCTTCAAGCTGCGGCCACCTGCTCCCCGTATTGAAGCAGAGCCTCCACCTCAGCCGGCTCAGGTGCTTCGGCATACACGCGCAGAACCGGCTCGGTGCCCGATGGGCGGATCAGCAGCCAGGCGTCATCAGCCAGCAGGTACTTGACGCCGTCCATGGGCTGCACCTCCACGATAGCCTGGCCGGCCAACCGCGCCGGTGCACCCTCGGCCAACCGCTTCACCATCTCGGCTTTCGCCACCGGGCGCATCAGCCGTAGATCGCGGCGGGCATAGTGAGCCGGCCCGACGTCGCGTAGCAGGTCCTCGATAAGCGTATGCAGCGAACTGGTACCTGACCTGGCAACGATCTCCAGCAGCAAGAGCCCGGACAGAATGCCATCGCCCTCGGGGATATGGCCCCTGATACTGATGCCGCCCGATTCCTCACCGCCGATCAGCACATCATCCTGGAGCATCAGGTCGGCGATGTGGTTGAAACCGACCGGTGTCTCATACAGCGGCAGATGGTAGCGGGCCGCCAGCCGATCTACCATACGGGTTGTGGACACGGTCTTGACCACCGCGCCGCGCCAGCCGCGCTGCTCGACCAGGTAGCGCAGACTCAGGGCGAAGATGCGGTGCGGATCGACAAACTGGCCGCGCTCATCCACTGCGCCGATACGGTCGGCATCGCCATCGGTCGCCAATCCCAGGCCGGCGCGGTTGGAGATGACCGCCTTCATCAGTGCCGCCAGGTAAGGTTCAATGGGTTCCGGGTGGACACCGCCGAAGCCGGGGTTCATCTCACCGCGAATCTCCTGGATGCGGCAGGCGCTCCCTTTAAGCATCTCCTTGATGTAGCCCCGGCCGGCACCATGCATCGGGTCAACGATCACATCCAGGGGACAATCGGCCAGTACGTCCATATCGAGCAGGCTGCGCAGGTGAGCATAATAGGCCGGGGCTACATCAAGGAGATGCTTAAAGGGAGCGCCTGCCGCATCCAGGAGATTCGCGGTGAGA